>JBJELF010000041.1:0-14045 GCA_051879015.1 Lachnospiraceae bacterium | reverse complement strand
ACCTCGTGTGGGTTCAAGTCCCACCATTCGCATTCCTTGGCAGGGGCGGGCACTGATTTTCAGAGATGGAGGTTAGTGCTTTTTCTTTTGTACAATTGGAAAAAACATTGCAGAACTGTTAGATATATGGTATAACGTTTGTAAGAAAACAGCTGCTGATGTAAATCGAAGTTAAAAAAGTAAAAAGTAAAAAATAAAAAGGAGTACAGTAAGATGAATTTTGTTTTCATGTCACCACAGTTTCCATCGAATTATTATTTGTTTTGCAAGCAATTAAAAGCAAATGGCGTAAATGTACTTGGTGTAGGCGATACACCTTATGACCAGTTAAAGACAGATTTAAAAAATATCCTGACTGAATATTATAAAGTAGACAATATGGAAGATTATAATCAGGTATTTAAGGCAATTGCATTTTTCTCATTTAAATATGGCAAGATTGACTGGCTCGAGAGTAACAATGAGTATTGGCTGGAGCAAGACGCTAAGCTGAGAACAGATTTCAATATTACGACCGGATTTAAGACACCTGATATGAAAAAGGTAAAATATAAATCCGAGATGAAGGCATACTATAAGAAAGCAGGAATTCCAACTGCTCGTTATCATTTGGTTAATGACTATGAAGGATGTGTAAAGTTTATTGAGGAAGTGGGATATCCTGTTATTGTGAAGCCAGACAATGGTGTGGGGGCAGCTTCTACCTATCGTCTGAAGAATATTGACGAGTTAAATTATTTCTTTTCTACAAAAGATAATTCTGTACCATATATTATGGAAGAATATGTATACGGTGCAGTATGCTCCTATGATGCCATCATCAACAGCAAAGGTGAGCCTATTTTTGAAACTGGAAATGTAAGTCCTATTTCCATTATGGATATCGTAAATGATAAGGGCAGCAGCGTATTCTACATTGTAAAGAATTTGCCGGAGGATGTAAGAAATGCTGGTCGCCGTACGGTAGCTGCTTTTGGTGTAAAGAGCCGTTATATTCATTTTGAGTTCTTCCGTCTGTATCAGGATCAGGAGGGTCTTGGCAAAAAAGGAGATGTCATCGGCTTGGAGGTAAATATGCGTCCATCTGGTGGTGTCAGTCCTGACATGATGAACTACGCAAACAGCGTGGATGTATATCATATTTGGGCAGATATGATCGTCTATGATAAGACAACGACAGTTTCCAATGACAATCATTATTATTGCGTTTTTGTTGGAAGACGTGATGGAAGACCATACAAGTACAGTCATGCGGAAGTACTGTCTAAGTATCGTGGAGACATTACTATCAGCGACCGTCTGCCAGATGCTTTATCTGGAGCAATGGGTAATCAGATGTATATGGCACGTTTTAAAGAAGAGAGTCAGATGCAGGAGTACATTGCTTACGTTACAGCTGAGGTTTAAGATAAGTAGTCCGAATAGAGCGGATTTTGAATGTTTTTCGGATTGCGAGAGCACAATGTGCGCAGCAATCCGTAGGTGCCATGGGGTCAAAATGCCTTTTGACTCCAACATCATTATATTAAGACAGAATGTGGTTGGGGCTGGCGCATCACAGATTAAATATGCGTCGGCTCTTTTTTTGTATAGGTCGTGATTTTTGTTCGATTTTATGAGGAGGGAAATTTATGGGAATCACCTGCAAGGAAGCAGAAAAAATGACAAAATCTTTCATAGAATGGAAACTCCCGGTTTTCCAAATGAAAGAGTATTGTGAACATGTGCGTGTTTGTAAAGAGTGTAAGAAAGATTTGGAAATTAACTATTTAGTGCATGAGTGTCTGTACGAGGATGGAGAGTTGCCTTTTTACAACTTGCAGCGCCAATTAGAGCAAAAATTGACCGATGCGGAAAATTATGTTAAGGAGGCTATTGTCCATCAAGTAGTTCGTGGTTTGATTGCTATTTTAGTCATATTGGGTCTAAGCTGCGTTGCGGTTACAAGATTTTTGAACTTATTGATAGATATCATATGAAGCTGGGTGAGGAGACTACCTTTTAATGTTGGTATCCTATAAGGAGAGAAGAATATGGAAGAAAAAAAAATAGAAGAAAATTTTTTACTTTTGATAGACGGTTCCAGTTTGCTGTCAACGCAATTTTATGGAAATCTGCCTAGAGAAATTATGTATGCCAAAACTGTAGAGGAAAAGAAAAAATATTTTCATAAAATTATGATGACTTCCAGTGGCGTTTACACCAATGCGGTATTTGGTTTTATGAGAACTTTGATTCCTATTTTAAAGGAGCAGAAGCCGAAGTATTTGGCAGTAGCCTGGGATTTATCGAGAAATACGTTTCGCCGAGAACTATATCCAGAATATAAAGGAAATCGAAGTGAACTTTTGCTGCCGTTGAAGGAGCAGTTTGTTCTGTGTCAAAAGGTTTTAGAGCGCATGGGTATTGTACAGTTGATGGATGACCGATATGAGGCCGATGATTTTTGCGGAACAATTTCTAAAAAATTTGAAAAAGAGATTCCAATTCGTATTTTAACGAAAGACAATGATTATTTGCAGTTGGTGACGAGTCAAACCAATCTGTGGATGATGCACAGCAGTGCTGAGAAGACCGATGAGTTATTTAAGAAATATGGTATCGACAAGATGAAGGCGGGGGTGCCGGAGCGCGTGTTTAATTTTACACCAGAATTGGTGGAACAGGAGTTTGGAATTAAACCAGAGCATGTCAATTCACTGAAGGGATTACAGGGTGACACTTCTGACAATATCAAGGGAGTACCAGGTGTGGGAAGTCAGACGGCAGTTAAGCTGATTCAAGAATATGGTACAGTGGAAAATCTGTATGCATCCATTGAGCATTTGGATAAGGAGCAGGAGAAGCAAATCAAGCAATACTGGAAAGAAAAGCTGGATTTAAAGCGTTCACCATTACCTTATCTGTTGAAAACCAGTGATACGGAGTTGGTAGGAAAGGAAGCGGCTGTTCTCAGTGAAAAATTGGCCACAATCAAATGCGACATTGAACTTCCGAATGTGACTTTGGAATCACTGAAAACTCAGTTGAATTTGGACGAGACGAGACGGGTATTTGATGAACTCGAATTTGCTACTCTGAAGCGAGAATTGGATACTGGTTTTGGAGAGGTGAAAGTGGAGCTTCCGACTGATTTTCGTCTGATTGATGATTATCTGGAAGCTGAGAAGTATATTGCCAAGATTAAAAATCAGGATACGATTGCCCTCGAGCTCGTGGGAAATCGGTCTGAGCTGATTGGTTTGGCTATTGGTGAAAAAGAAAAGTCTGCTGTGTTGATTCCAGTGCAGTTTTTTATTACGGAAGATACGGTGGTAGACTGGGCAAAAAAACTCTGCGAAAGCTGTAGGCGTGTGTATGTTTTTGATTTAAAAAAGATGCTTCCCTGGCTGGGCGAGGTGGAATATCCGTCATTAGCAGATGCCTGTCTGGCTGCCTATTTAATTAATCCGCTTCATTCAAATTATGTTTGGACAGAAGTAGTTGAAGATTTCTTAAAGGAGCATGTATCGGATGAGAAGGCTCTGTTTGGCAAGGTTGAGCTGAGCACGATGTGGCAATTGGAACCAGAGAAGGTGAAAGATTATGCCTGCGGTCAGGTTGCCTGTGCATGGATGGTAGGTTCTTTGTTGGAGTCCAAGTTAGAAGAAATGGAGATGACGGAACTTTTTTATCAAATGGAAATGCCGCTCATCTACTGTCTGTATCGCATGGAAAAATATGGTGTCAAGGTGGAGGACGAAGCGCTTCGGGAATATGGTAAGTATTTGATGGAGAAGCTTATGCAGTTGGAGCAGGAAATCTATGAATTGACAGGCGTCACCTTCAATATTAATTCTCCAAAACAGTTAGGAGAGGTTCTCTTTGATAAGTTAAAAATGCCTTATGGCAAAAAAACCAAGACAGGTTATTCTACTTCGGCGGCTGTGCTGGAAAAATTGGCAGTGGATTACCCTGTAGTGCAGAAGATTTTGGATTATAGGCAGCTGGCAAAGCTGAAATCCACCTATGCGGATGGATTGAGAGAATTTATCCAGTCTGATGGTCGGATTCATGGTAACTTTAATCAGATGATTACAGCTACGGGACGTATCAGCAGTACAGAACCAAATTTGCAGAATATTCCGATTCGCATGGAGATGGGACGAGAAATTCGTAAGGCTTTTGTGCCCCAGGAAGGTTATGTTTTTGTTGATGCAGATTACTCCCAGATTGAACTTCGTATCATGGCACATATGTCTAAGGACCAGAGTTTGATTGAGGCATATCAAAATGCACAGGATATTCATGCCATTACGGCTTCTCAGGTGTTCCATGTACCTCTTGAGCAGGTCAGTTCCCAGTTAAGACGCAATGCTAAGGCGGTAAACTTTGGAATTATTTATGGTTTGAGTGCGTTTGGATTGAGTGAGGGCTTGAGTATCAGCCGAAAGGAGGCGTTGGAATATATTGAACGATATTTCAAGACTTATCCTGGTGTAAAGCGTTTTTTAGATGAATCGGTGCAGAGTGGTCATGAGAATGGATATGTTAAAACCCTGTATGGAAGGCGCAGACCGATTCCTGAGTTGAAGTCCGCAAACTATATGCAGCGTTCATTTGGAGAGCGAATTGCAATGAATTCGCCAATTCAAGGTACGGCGGCAGATATCATGAAGATTGCAATGATTCGCGTGGACCGTAGATTGAAGTCCGAGGGATTGTATTCTAGGGTGGTGATTCAGATTCATGATGAGCTTTTAGTGGAGGCTTTGAAAAGCGAAGTGGAGCAGGTAAAAATCATTTTGCGGGAAGAGATGCAGAGGGCGGCGACACTGTCGGTTCCTCTTGAAATTGGAATCGAGGAAGGCATGAGCTGGTATGAGACCAAATAGGAAAGGGTATGCTTTATGAAAGTAATTGGAATGACTGGAGGCGTGGGTTCTGGCAAATCAACTGTGCTGCAGTACTTGAAGGAGGCATATCAGGCTCATGTCATTTTAGCGGATGAAGTTGGGCATCATCTGATGGAAATTGGTGGTTCAACTTATCGAGTGATAAGAGATGAATATGGTTCAGAAATTTTATTGGAAAATGGCGATATCAATCGAAAGCGTTTGGCAGAGATTGCTTTTGCCAGTGAAGAAAATCGTATGCATCTCAATCAGTTGACGCATCCATTGATTAAGGAAGCAATTAATGAAGAAATTAAGCGGGTGCGCAGAGAAGGAAAAGTTAAGTTTTTGATTGTAGAAGCAGCTATTTTAGTGGAGGGTGGACTGCAAGATGTCTGTGATGAGATTTGGTTTGTACAGACAGACAGTGCTATTCGAACTGAGCGCATTATGCGAACTCGGCATTATAGTGTACAGAAAGCTCAGGCTATGATTGCGAGTCAGCCCAGCGATGAGGAGTATGAAAGTCAGTGTACTCAAGTAATTCATAATAATACAACAATCGAGGATATGTGCGTGCAGGTGGATATTATTATGAAGAAGGCTTTTTGTTCTTAACATTATTGATATAACGGAATGAAGCACGGTAAATGTGAGATTCTATTTTCTAGTAGTTTTGAAATCATTTTTTCGAAAAGCTTGCATTTACCCTGCAGAATGGACAATTTCGTGTTGACAGACGAATTTGTGGTCTTTATAATGGGATGATACCAGGTGAAAAGGTCATATAGTTCATGTTTGATGAAGATATAGGACTTTAGGACTCGCCAAAATATGAGAAAGTAGCCTAAATAGGGCAAATTCCGAATGATGTTTGGATGGATGATTCGTTTGGAAGCTGTTTTAAGAGGTCTCATAGAGGTTAAGTAAAAAGAGAGGATAATTGTATGAGATTTGTCAGTATCGCCAGTGGAAGCGATGGAAACTGCACTTACATTGGGACGGAACGTACGCATATCTTAATTGATGCAGGGATTAGTTGTAAAAGAATTGAGACAGGTTTAAAAAATCTGGAACTTTCGGTAAAAGATTTAGATGCTATTTTTGTGACCCATGAGCACAGCGACCATATAAAGGGACTTCCAATGTTGGCAAAAAAATATCAGATACCGATTTACGGGACGGTAGGAACTTTACAAGGAATTTCGTGGGCGGACAAGAATGGGTATGTGGATAGAGAGCTTTGCTACGCAATTCAGGCTGATTATCGGTATCAGATAGGAGATTTGGAGTTATGCCCTTATGAAAATTGTCATGATGCGGCGGAGCCTGTATATTATCGAATTAATCATGGAGAAAAGTCGGTGGCAGTGGTGACAGATTTAGGCAACTACACAGAGGACATGGTGGAAAAGCTGCAGTATTTAGATGCGATACTGTTGGAAGCAAATCACGATGTACATATGTTGGAGTGTGGTCAATATCCTTATCCGCTCAAACGGCGTATTTTGAGTGATTTTGGTCATCTATCTAATGAAAAAAGCGGAGAGTTTTTAAATCGGCTGCTGCATGATGACTTAAAACAGATTTTGCTGGGGCATCTAAGCAAAAAAAATAATTATGAAGCATTGGCTTTAGCAACGGTATGTGATGAGATTGACAGTAGCGCTTTGCCCTATCAGGCGAGGGATTTTTCTATTTCCATTGCGGAGAGAGAAAATATGTCAGATATCATACAGATTTGAAAAGAAATACGGAGGTAAGACAATGGACAAGGCAATTATTACAGTAGTAGGAAAAGATACAGTAGGTATCATTGCAAAGGTATGTACCTATCTTGCAAATCATAAGATTAATATTTTGGACATTTCTCAGACTATTATTCAGGATTATTTTAATATGATGATGATTGTCGATATGACCAATGCAGACCGTCCATTTGGAGAAGTGGTCGAAGAACTGGCTGATTTGGGCATGGAAATTGGTGTGAGAATTCGCTGCCAAAAGGAAGAAATCTTCACAAAAATGCATCGTATTTGATGAATGATGACTAGGAGGTTTCAATATGATTAATATTTTTGAAGTAAATGAGACAAATAATATGATTGAGCATGAAAAGTTGGATGTGCGTACCATTACAATGGGTATCAGCCTGTTGGATTGTATTGATTCTGATTTGACACGCTTAAATGAAAAAATTTATGACAAAATTACAAGATATGCAGAAAAATTGGTGCAGACAGGAAAAGATATCGAAGTAGAGTATGGAATTCCCATTGTAAACAAGCGTATTTCCGTGACACCCATTGCCTTGATAGGCGGGAGTGCCTGCAAGACAACAGATGATTTTGTGACAATTGCTCAAACTCTTGACCGTGCGGCAAAGAAGGTTGGAGTCAATTTTCTGGGCGGATATTCTGCCTTGGTAAGCAAGGGAATGACCCCTGCGGATGAACTCTTAATTCGCTCCATTCCAAAAGCGTTGGCCTGTACAGATTTTGTGTGCAGTTCGGTCAATGTAGGTTCTACAAAGACTGGTATGAATATGGATGCGATTCGCCTGATGGGCGAGATTGTGAAGCAGACAGCGGAGGAAACGAAAGAGCAGGATTCTTTGGGCTGTGCAAAGTTGGTTGTATTTTGTAATGCTCCGGATGATAATCCATTTATGGCAGGGGCTTTCCATGGTGTGACAGAGGCCGATGTGATTATCAATGTGGGTGTCAGTGGTCCTGGTGTTGTCAAGTATGCCTTGGAGCAGGTGAGAGGTGAAAATTTTGAAGTACTCTGTGAGACAATCAAGAAGACTGCCTTTAAGATTACGAGAGTAGGACAATTGGTAGCTCAGGAAGCCTCAAGACGTCTTAATGTGCCGTTTGGTATTATTGACTTATCCTTGGCACCTACACCCGCAGTAGGTGACAGTGTAGCCGAAATTTTGGAGGAGATTGGTCTGGAGAGAGCAGGTGCTCCGGGAACGACTGCGGCTTTGGCTATGCTGAATGACCAAGTGAAAAAGGGCGGTGTCATGGCTTCCTCTTATGTGGGTGGTTTAAGTGGTGCTTTCATTCCGGTGAGCGAGGATCAGGGTATGATTGATGCAGTATCGGAGGGTGCGCTGACCTTGGAGAAGTTGGAAGCTATGACCTGTGTCTGCTCTGTCGGTCTGGATATGATTGCGATTCCAGGGGATACTTCGGCGGCAACGATTGCCGGTATTATTGCTGATGAGGCAGCCATCGGTATGGTAAATCAGAAGACGACAGCAGTGCGCTTGATTCCTGTGATTGGAAAAGGAGTGGGCGAGATGGTTGAATTTGGTGGTTTGCTGGGATATGCGCCAATTATTCCAGTCAACGGATTCTCCTGCGAGAATTTTGTAAGTCGTACAGGTAGAATTCCAGCGCCGATTCATAGTTTTAAGAATTAAGTTTAATCGTGAAATAAAGCAAAATAAGGAAAATGTTATGAATATAATTGTAGCGGCAGACAAAAATTGGGCGATTGGTTTTCGTGGACAGCTGTTAGTTCAGATTCCGGCAGATCAGCGTTTTTTTCGGGAAGAAACGACTGGAAAGGTAATTGTAATGGGACGCAAGACGTTTGAAAGCTTACCAGGAAAACAGCCCTTGCCTCATCGTGTCAATATTATTATGACAACAAAGGCAAACTATAAGGTAAAAGGTGCAATTGTGACTCATTCTATGGAAGAGACATTGGAGTTGTTGAAATCTTATCGTGATGAGGATATTTTTATTATCGGCGGCAGTAAGATTTATAAGCAGTTTCTTCCATATGTAGATACTGTTCATGCAACAAAGATTGATTATGCGTATCAGGCTGATACTTGGTTTCCATTGAATCTGGATAAGAGCGATGAATGGGCGGTGACTGCGGTGAGTGATGAGCAAACTTATTTTAATTTGGAATATTATTTTAAGCAGTATAGTAGAATAAAGTGATACGAATGCTCAAGGGCATGGCTGTGTAAAGTATGATCTTAGCAGCAGTAGGTATCATGAAGTAAAATGCATTTTGACAGCAATATCGCAAAATGAGAATGGGGAGGTTGAATAGAAATGAAGGTTTTATTGATTAATGGAAGTCCAAAGCCAGCAGGATGTACCTATACCGCTTTGAAGGAAGTGGAAAAGGCTTTAAATGAAGAAGGGATTGAAACAATTTTGTATCAGGTCGGCAGTAAATATGTGAGAGGCTGCATTGGCTGTGGCGGCTGCCGCAAGGTAGGAAAATGTGTATTTGATGATGATACACTCAATGGAGCAGCAGAGTTGATGAAGGAGTGCGATGGTATTGTGGTGGGTTCTCCCGTTCATTATGCAGCTGCATCAGGAGCAATCACAGGCTTTATGGACCGACTGTTCTATTCGGCTGGAAAATATTGTGCCTACAAGCCAGGAGCTGCTATTGTGAGCTGCCGCCGTGGTGGTGCCACAGCTGCCATTGATCAGCTTCAAAAATATTTTACCATCAGCAATATGCCAATTGTGTCTTCCAATTATTGGAGCATGGTGCATGGAAATACGCCAGCGGAAGTCCTTCAGGATGAGGAGGGTCTGCAGACGATGCGCTTGGTGGGAAAGAATATGGCTTGGCTTTTGAAATGTATTGAGGCTGGAAAGGCACAGGGCATTGAGCCAAAGAAGGAAGCAAAAATTTCAACTAATTTTATTCGATAAAAAGAATACATAAGGAGAGAAACAAATTATGGCAGTGAGCCAGATAATTCCAGTATTGTATTTTTCTGGAAATACATGTAATAATGATTTATTTTTTGGGGATACTGTAAAGGCAGTGGAGTGTTACCAAAATAATGGTGCCGATGGTGTATTGTTGCTGGATTGTTCGAGTGATGATATGCAGCATGATGCATCAATTGGTGTGGTGAAAGAGATTGTAAAAACAATGGAAATTCCTGTCTATTTGGGCGGAAATCTTCATCGTTTGGAAGACATCAAGAAATATTTGTATGCAGGTGCTGTGAAGGCAGTGGCGGATGCTGCCAGTGAGACGGAGTGTCAAGTAGCGAAAGAGGGTGCGGAGCGTTTTGGTGCCGACCGTGTGTTAGTATGTGACTATAAGGCAGAGTGGAAGGATGCAGAATACTTAACGAAAACTTTGGACGAACTGGGAATGAATTCAGAAAAGAAGGATGCTAATTTGCATCTATCAAATCCGGATATAGAAAAATTTGCTGAAGGGTATATTTTCGTGACAGCAAGTATGGAGTTTGATTTCTATGCCTGCAAGCAGAGTCTAAAGGCAAGGGGCGTTTCTGTTGTTACCTGGGAATCTCAGATTTCATGGAGCGAGTTCAAACTCAACAGTGATGGATTGATTCCAGTGATTGTGCAGGATTATCGCACAAATCAGGTTTTGATGTTGGCATATATGAATCAGGCGGCCTTTGAGGAGACTGTAGCAGGCGGAAAGATGTGCTATTTTAGCAGAAGCCGTCAGGCACGCTGGCTGAAAGGCGAGACTAGCGGACATTTTCAGTATGTAAAAGCGCTGTATCTGGACTGTGATAATGATACGATTTTAGCAAAGGTTGCGCAAGTTGGAGCGGCCTGTCACACAGGCTCTTATTCCTGCTTTTTCAAAACTTTGGTCGATAAAAAGGCAGAGGTGGCAAATCCTTATGAAGTATTTGAGAAAGTTTATGCTGTTATTGCCGACCGAAAAGTACATCCGAAAGAAGGTTCCTACACCAACTATTTATTTAACAAAGGAATTGACAAAATTTTGAAAAAGTGCGGCGAGGAAGCTACGGAAATTGTCATTGCGGCAAAGAATCCTGACCCAGAAGAAGTGATTTATGAGGTGTCAGATTTTTTATATCATGTAATGGTTTTAATGGTGGAAAAGGGATTAACCTGGGAAGATATTACGAGAGAGCTAGCCAATCGCGAGTAAAAATCAGTTTCAGGCATAATTGTTCCGTTAGTGTTCAGTTAGTATAGAAGGAGTTCATAAAAATCATGTCTACATTAAAGGAAAGATTTTTGAGATACATTCAAATTAATACCGAGTCGGATGAAGATTCTGCGACTCATCCAAGTACAGAGAGACAATTTAATTTGGCTCATTTGCTTGCCAATGAGATGAGAGAGATTGGAATAAAGGATGTGGTTGTGACAGATAAATGCTATGTCTATGGCACCATTCCATCCAATCTTGAGAAAAGAGTACCGACCATTGGTTTTATTGCCCATATGGATACGGTGGATTGTGTGACTGGAGATGTACATCCTCAGATTATTACAAACTATGATGGTAAAGATATTAAGCTCAATGACCAGTATGTATTGTCACCAAAGGAGTATCCATCTTTAAATCGATATGTGGGTGATGACTTGGTGACAACCAGCGGTGATTCCGTTTTGGGTGCCGATGACAAGGCAGGTGTCGCAGAGATTATGAGTATGGCGGCTTATCTGTTCGCTCATCCGGAATTTCCCCATGGCACGATTAAGATTGGATTTACGCCTGATGAGGAGATTGGCTGCGGGGCCGACTATTTTGATGTTCCATTTTTTGGAGCGGATTTTGCCTACACAGTGGATGGAGGAGAAATTGGAGAGATTGAATATGAAAATTTCAATGCCATCAACATGAAGGTTTCTATTTTAGGAAAAGGTATTCATCCAGGTGCTGCTAAAGGAATTATGAAGAATGCATTGTTAATTGGGATTGAGTTTCAGTCCATGCTTCCAGTAGAGCAGAATCCGGCTTACACTTGTGGTTATGAGGGATTTTTTCATTTGAATGAAATGAAAGGGGACTGCGAGAATGCAGAATTGTCCTACATCATTCGAGACCATAATGCTCAGCTCTTTGAGCAAAAGGTAGCGTTATTTCAGAACATCGCAGCTTTTTTGAATGTGAAATATGGCGAGGGAACAGTCACAGTACGTTCGACTGTTGGTTATCGCAACATGAAAGAAATTATTGAAAAACATATGCATTTGATTGACATTGCGAGACAGGCTATCGAGGAGACTGGCATTTCGGCGGTAACAGTGCCAATCCGTGGAGGAACAGACGGTGCAAGACTTTCCTTTATGGGATTGCCTTGTCCAAATTTAGCCACGGGCGGCTGTAATTATCATGGAAGATTTGAGTATATTTCTTTACAATCCATGGAGAAATGTGTAGAAATGCTGATCAATATCGTGCGTCTTTATGGAGAGAGAGAATTAGAGAAGCTCGATTGACAAAAAGAACGGGTTTTATAAAATATTAGCCGTGTATCCACACACCTTTACGATGTGTGGATACACGGCACCCACTAAGTAACAGAAGACACAGAGCTTTACGGTCTGTGGTAGTTCACTCATTGACTAATACATGGTCAATCATTTTCCCTTTATCAAAATAAAAAATTTCATCGCACAAAACATTAATATCTTCCTTACTGTGACTTGCTACCAGCAGAAGTCTTCCCTGTTCTTTTTGCTTTAATAAAAGCTGATGCATTTCTTTTACTCCATCGTTGTCCAATCCACTGAGCGGCTCGTCCAGCAGTAAAATATTGGGATGCTCCATCAATGCCTGTGCCAATCCAAGTCGCTGTCTCATTCCTAAAGAATATTTCCCAACATGCTTTTTATTCTCTGGGTCTAGTCCAACAAAGCGAATTGCATCCTTAATCTCTTCATCGCTGATTTGTCCTTTAATCATTGCCAAAAGCTTTAAATTTTTAAAACCAGAGTACTCTGGCAAAAAACCAGGATTTTCGATAATCGCTCCTACATTTTGGGGCATATCAATATCCTTACCAATTTCTTTGCCATCCACTTTAATGGAACCACTTGTGGCATGGACAAATCCTAATATATGCTTCATCAACATTGTTTTTCCAGAACCATTTCGTCCTACTAATCCATAAATATGTGCTGGTTTCAGTGTCATTGAGATATCATCCAATACAGTTGTTTCTCCAAATTTCTTTGTTAGATGTTCAATTTCAATCATTATTATTTTTCCTTTCTATGACGATAGTGTAAGTAAAGAACAAACATCGCTACTGCAATTCAATTACTACCTTTTGGATTAGCCTCTATTATCTTTCGCACCATTTTCGTAAATAAAATAATTAAATGCATCTCCCTATTCATTTTTGACTCTGTGTTTACTGGAAGGATACACAGCAGACTAATAAAAGTAAGAAGAAACTAATAATGATTATTTTTTAGGTTGAAAAAGAGCTGCAAAATTCTTATGATGGTAGTTTATCATACATATATTACAAAGTCAATAAAAAAAGTTCCTTTTTTATGTAAAAAATAGACAATAAACAGACATGCTCTGTAGGTGAGGCATCACTATATACAAAAATAATCAAGGTACCTTGACAAATTTGAAATGTTGCGGTAAAATATCAAGGTACCTAATAGAATGAAAGGAGATATAATGTATGGATGAAAATAACTATTGCCCTTGCTGCGGGCGACATTGTGATTTGAGGGAACCACATTGTGATCGCGGAGAAGAATACGTTCGCACTGGTACGGTTATGAGACACGGACATGCTCAACCCAGATTAAAAAGCATTCTTTTCACTGAAAATTATGATGCGATGCAAGTAAATAACAAGCTGATTATGAATCTGAGGGATTTGGGGCATATGATTCGTTTCCTATTTGAAGGGAAAGGAAGCCAAAAACGCATTCTGATTATTTTGCGGGAAACTGGAGGGATGACACAGCGGGAATTGACAGAGCGAATCGGAGTGAAACCTGGCTCTGCCAGTGAAGTTATCGGAAAATTGGAGAATGCAGGATTTATTGAGCGTACTCCAAGTCAAGCAGACCGTCGAACGGTTAATATACGATTAACAGAATCTGGTCAGGTACAGGCAGAGGAAGCAGCCAGACAGCGGGAAATACGTCATCAGGAAATGTTTGCATGCTTGTCTGAAGAAGAAAGAAATACTTTGCTGGCATTATTGGAAAAACTCAATGCGGATTGGGACAAACGTTATCGTGAAAATGGTAAAGAATTTGGGCATTCCGAGAGATGTGGAAATCATCACAGATTTCATGAGCATCCAGATGGACAGACACCCCGTGAACACTATGATCATCAACATTATCATACTCAGCAGGGCGATTTTTAAGGAGAAGTGTTTGTATGTGGAAGTATGTA
>JBJELF010000040.1:0-70896 GCA_051879015.1 Lachnospiraceae bacterium | reverse complement strand
TCTCCACCAAAATCACAGTACATTCCCTATCGTCATCCGTCAGCAGCTCCTCTACTTCCCTGCTCAACCGTTCCACAATAATAGCGCAAGCACCATCTGCCAAAACCTGACAGATGGTGCTGTGTCCGTCAAAATGATTTCCTGAAATACAGACAAAGACGCATCCTTTCGTCACTTTCCTGGAATCACTGACAATTTCTGAAATTTCTACTTCTACATTGCCCTTCAACACGGCATAAACAGAATTTACAAGTAGTTGACTTAAAATCATAGATGAAACTCCTCTATATTTTCAATAGTGTTCTCACCATTTTATGCTTATAACTACCTAAAATATCACCAAACATCCCTAAGATGATTTAGAAGAGTCCTGTTATTTTTCCGTTTTCGTCTACATCAATGTTGAATGCTGCCGGTACCTTGGGAAGTCCTGGCATGGTCATGACATTTCCCGTCAGCACAACAACAAAGCCAGCACCTGCACTGACATACACTTCTCTGACATTAATCTTGAAGTTAGTAGGACGCCCCAGCTTCGTCTGGTCATCGGACAAAGAATACTGATTCTTTGCCATACATACCGGCAGATTGCCAAATCCCATTTCTTCCAACTTCTTCAGCATCTTGCTGGCCGCCGGAGCAAATACTACTCCATCCGCTCCATAAATTTCGGTGGCAATCTTCTCAATTTTTTCCTTCAATGGCACTTCCAAATCATACAGCGGAGCAAAATGACTCTCCTTCTGCTCTAAGGTATTGATTACCTTCTGCGCCAGCTCCAGACCGCCCTCGCCGCCTTTTGCCCAAACCTGTGCCAATGCAAACTCGCAGCCATGGCTCTCACAGAACTCACGAATAAAAGCATATTCCGCCTCTGTATCGCTTACAAAAGAATTTAAGGTCACTACAATCGGCACCCCAAACTTCTGCAGATTTTCAATATGCTTTTCCAGATTGACAATACCAGCCTTCAATGCCTCCAGATTTTCAACGCCCAATTCTGTTTTAGCTACTCCTCCATTATACTTCAAAGCCTTTACCGTAGCTACCAATACCACTGCATCCGGCTTCAAATTGGACTTGCGGCATTTAATATCAAAAAATTTCTCTGCACCTAAGTCAGCACCAAATCCCGCTTCTGTCACAACAATATCTGCCAGCTTCAAGGCAGTCTTTGTTGCCTGCACACTGTTGCAGCCATGAGCAATATTGGCAAATGGTCCGCCATGCACAAAGGCGGGGGTATGCTCCAGAGTTTGAATTACATTGGGTTGGATGGCATCTTTCAGCAATGCCGCCATAGCACCAACTGCTTTCAAATCACCAGCAGTCACTGGCTCTCCCGCATAATTGTAAGCCACAATAATCTTACTCAGACGTTCCTTCAAATCCGCCATATCATTACACAAACAGAGAATAGCCATAATTTCCGACGCAACAGTAATGACAAAATGATCTTCTCTGACTACACCATCTGCCTTTGCACCCAAACCGACTACAATATTTCTCAGTACACGGTCATTCATATCCAGACAACGCTTCCAGGTAATGGAACGAGTATCAATTCCCAAAGTATTTCCCTGCTGGATATGATTGTCTAACATTGCTGCCAACAGATTATTAGCAGAAGTGATAGCATGGAAATCACCTGTAAAATGGAGATTTAAATCCTCCATCGGTACCACCTGAGAATAACCGCCGCCAGCAGCTCCGCCCTTAATACCAAAACAAGGTCCTAAAGAGGGCTCACGAAGGGCAGCAATCGTTTTCTTTCCCAATTGATTTAATGCCTGAGACAGACCGATACTAACAGTGGTCTTTCCCTCTCCCGCTGGAGTTGGATTAATGGCTGTCACCAATACTAACTTTCCATCTGGTCTGTCCTTTACCTTCTGCCACAATTCTCTGGAAATCTTTGCCTTGTACTTACCATACATCTCCAAATCATCTTCCTCGATGCCAAAAGGCTTTACCACATCACGAATGTGGTACATCTGTGCTTCCTGAGCAATTTCGATGTCTGTCTTCATTTTTTTCATTCTCCTTACCAAAATAGTCTTATGCTGTCCCCATAGGGGGTATTTTAAATGCCGCCGCTTTCGTAAAACGATGACATGAGCATCTACAATAATTTTTCAAATTCTTGCATAGTCAGCAATATTTTCCTAGGTTTGGTTCCTTCCTCTTCGCCAACTACCCCTGCCTCACAGAGCTGGTCCATGAGACGAGCCGCCCGATTAAATCCAATCTTAAATGCACGCTGCAGCATACCGATAGATGCCTTTTCTTTCTCGATAATCAACCTTCCCGCTTGCTCAAAAAGCTCATCTCTTTCGCTGGCACTGTGATTTTCCTCACGAATGGATTCCTCGATTTTCTGAGATACCTCTTCCCTCTCTTTTTTATGATTTTCTGTCACCTGACTGCTCCAAAACTCAACCACCTGACTAACCTCATAATCAGAGACAAAAGCTCCCTGCACACGCACTGGCTTAGAATACCCGCTGGGATAAAATAGCATGTCACCCTTTCCCAACAATTTTTCTGCACCATTCATATCCAAAATAGTTCTGGAATCCACACCCGAAGATACAGCAAATGCAATCCGCGATGGAATATTTGCTTTGATAACACCGGTAATCACATTGACACTGGGTCTCTGAGTCGCAATAATCAAATGCATCCCCGCTGCTCGTGCCATCTGAGCCAGACGACAAATAGAATCCTCTACATCACCTGGCGCTACCATCATTAAATCTGCCAACTCATCCACAATAATTACAATCTGAGGCATCTTTGCCGCCAGCTGACCATTTTCTAAGATTTCGCCAGCTTCGACCTTTTTGTTATAACCTCTCATATCGCGCACAGAATGCTCCGCAAAGACCTGATAGCGTCGTGTCATCTCAGCCACAGCCCACCCTAGAGCATTTGCCGCCTTTTTTGGATCCGTTACTACCGGCAGCAGCAGATGAGGAATTCCATTGTAAACACTCAGCTCCACCACTTTCGGGTCAATCATAATCAAACGCACTTCTTCTGGCTTTGCATGATATAAAATGCTCATTAAAATTGTATTGATGCAGACAGATTTTCCTGATCCTGTAGCTCCGGCAATCAAAAGATGAGGCATCTTTGCGATATCGGCTATTAAATTGTTTCCTCCAATGTCTTTTCCCACAGCAAAAGCCAATTTAGAGTTATGATTTTGAAAATTTTTATCTTCTAATAGACTTCTTAAAGCAACCACACTGTTTTCTCGATTGGGCACCTCAATGCCCACCGCTGCTTTTCCTGGAATTGGTGCCTCAATACGGATGTCCGCTGCCGCCAAATTCAGTTTAATATCATCTGCCAGACTAACAATTCGACTCACCTTGACACCCTGCGCTGGCTGCAGCTCATAGCGAGTAACTGCTGGACCGCAGCTCACCTTCGTGATGGTCACATCCACATTGAAACTGTCAAAAACCTGCTGCAGCTTTTCTGCCGTTTCCTGCAGTTCTTGATCCATCTCTGATGTTCTCCGAGTATATTTCTCTTTTCCCAAAAGATCCGTCGATGGCAGCTGATAATCAATCTCCTTAGAATCAAACAGCGTCATCTGACGATTTTTCTTTTCGTCCGAGGTCTTCTTTGCCGCTTTTACCACTTTTTTCTCTCCCGGCACACTGTCTCTGACCACCGTCTTAGTTGTACCATTGGCGAACTCTACTGTCTTATACTGCTCCTCATCACTAACCTTGCGCCCACCATTCTGTTCATCTAACTTTTTTTGCCAGGAATTTTCTCGAGCCAGTGCAATTTTATCTGCACCATTACTATCACTATGCTGCTGTTTATTTAAATTTACATTCGTGTCCGATATCAACTTCACTGAAGAAGTATCTTTCACAAACTCCCTTTCCTCGTCATCCAGCATCAGCTTCTCAATGAAAGTTTGATTTTTTTCCTTATCATTGTACTCGTCATCTTCGTCACACTCCTCATCTTGCCACTCATCCTCGAAATGAATGAGCTGTTTAATTCGCTCACGCAGAGAAGGTTTCATCTCTTTCTTTATAGAAACATCTTCCCTGTCTTCGTCATAATCATCCATATGTTCAATTTTAAATTCAACTTTTTTCCTGTTTTCCACCTGATTTGATTTATTCTCTTCTGATATTTTTTTTTCACTTTTATGGACTAATTCTAATTTAGGTTTATTTAAGATTTTTTCATTTCTCAATTCTGATTGTTTTAAGAGTATAATCATATTTTTTACTTCATACATACAATACTTGATGAACTCCATAAAGGATTTTTCCGTCAAAATCATCATCACGCCAATCATAAAAAAGAAAAAAACAATCATACAGCCTAACGTACCCAAAACCGGATACAGGATCTTAAGCAGCAGACAGCCAATCAAACCGCCACCCGAACCATTCTGGCTTGTCACAAAATAATAAAGAATAGAATTGCTGCTCGAAAATCCTTCTTTAGAATACATCTGAAACATACTGCACAGCAAGATTGACATCACCACAATGCTAATCACTTTGATTTTATTTTTGAACTTCCATCCTTTAAAGTAAATCCAAATAACAACTCCTATGGCAATAACAGGAATCACATACCCCATCCCGCCAAACAATCCCAGCTGAATTTGCTTAAGCCAATACATTGCACTTTCATAGTTCACAAAACAACTGACAAAAATTAAGATTAAAAGGGTTATTACTGCCAGACAAATTAATTCTCTGACAATCGGAATATCAAACTCTTCTTCCCGACTTTCCTTCTGACTTTTCTGATTTTGCTGACTGGAGAAAGGCTTCGACAGATTTACCTTTTTATCTTCCCTTAATTTTGCATTTGGAGCCTTTTGAGCATCATTTCTTTGCTTTGCTTGCGGATTTTTCCCTGAATTTGTCTGTGAATTTGTTTTTTGATATGTTTTTCCAACATTTTTATTATTTTTTTTAACACTTACTTTTGACTGGCTCTGACTGATTCTTTCACTCATACACTCGCTCACCTCTTTTCCCTAAAGGGTCAAAATACCACTACACACGTTGTGGTATCATAATATCCTGCCAACTTAAAGACAGCTGCACCACATTCCTACCAGCCTGTCTTATCCTGCAGCAAACTCATATCTTTAAAAACTCTCCGTATATCTCACGCCCCAAAACTTGGCTTTCAAAAATCCCATAATTTTTTTACCCCAATCTACTTTTCCAATATACATAAATGGAATTTCCTTGTACGTCAGCTGATTCTTCTCAATCCATACATCCAGCATCAACTCACTGATACGCCCATATACTCTTGCCTCAAAAGGAGTATATCCAGTCAAATCCAGCCGTTTCTCCAATTCTTCCAACAGTGGAAAAATCCAGCTGCAATACTGGTCAAACAGCTCCCATTTCATAATAAACATATTAAACATATGTGCGGAACGACTTTGCATTCTTTTTTGATACGCCTCATAATAATCGGGATACAGCTCTTTCACTACTCTTCCAGCTTCATCCAAATCTTTTTGATAATGAGTATGACAATAATGACTGTAAACGCTCTCAATCATATAATTTCTCTTTTTGGGCAGAATCAAATCCCATTTCTTCAACATTTTTTCCAATTGTTTTTGTTTCAAAACATGCTTCATTGTCTTTTTATAAATCAAACCCTTTGAACGAAACAATCTCCGATAATGTACCAAGCCAATGTAATCAGCCTTCAAATGTTTCCACGCCCAGTAAATTCCTGTCAACTCACAATAAGTTGGATTTTTCTGTGAAATATGAGCTCCGCCCTCACAATCTTTTTGATAGCCAATAAACGGTTTCTTATATGCACCCACATGAATCGGGTAATACATACTTTCTGTAGGCATCTCACATACCTTATGTGCTGCCACAATGATTTTTATGTCCATAGAATACTCCTTCAGTACAATTAGATTTTTCATCATTTTGCTGCAGCTCCCCATATATTACCAAAATACCGCAGCCATTCCTCTTTTTCTATACGAATTTTTCCTAGTTTACCACGTTTTTCCCAACTTCACAATGCCAAACTTCAAATTCATAAAATTTTTGAATAATTTTGTGTCCTTGTGCCAATGCTATCTCTATGAACATCACCATAAATAATACAATACCGGAGGTAAATCTTATGCCCTTATATAAAGTAGAAATCTGCGGCGTAAACACTGCCCAGCTTCCACTTCTCAATAATACAGAAAAGGAAGCACTATTTCAGAAGATTATAAATGG
Organism: Lachnospiraceae bacterium; assembly: GCA_051879015.1. Taxonomy (GTDB): domain Bacteria; phylum Bacillota; class Clostridia; order Lachnospirales; family Lachnospiraceae; genus JBJELF01. The sequence continues at coordinate 64,633 of JBJELF010000040.1, read as the reverse complement.
TGACAAAAAAGCACGAGAGCAGTATATCCAAGGAAACTTACGGCTTGTTCTCAGTATTATTCAACGTTTTTCCAGCAATAATGAAAATGTAGATGATTTATTCCAAATCGGATGTATTGGACTGATGAAAGCGATTGATAATTTTGATATTACCCAGGGCGTACAGTTTTCTACCTATGCGGTTCCCATGATTGTCGGCGAAATCCGCCGATATCTGCGAGATAACAATGCGCTGCGCGTTTCCCGCTCCCTTCGTGATACCGCTTACCGTGCTCTCAATGCAAAAGAACAATTGACCCGCACACTTGACCGAGAACCAACAATTTACGAAATTGCAGAAAATACAGGTATTCCAAAGGAAGATATTATTTTTGCTATGGATGCCATACAAAGTCCAGTTAGTCTCTATGACCCAGTTTACAATGATGGAGGTGATACCTTATATGTCATGGATCAAATCAGTGATAAAAAAAATAAAGAAGATACTTGGATTCAAGAAATTGCCTTAAATGAAGCCATAAAGCATCTTTCCAACCGAGAACAAAACATTATCAAAATGCGCTTTTATGATGGAAAAACCCAAATGGAAGTAGCAGAGGAAATTGGCATTTCTCAAGCTCAAGTTAGCCGCTTGGAAAAAGGTGCTCTCAAACATATGCGAAACTGGCTAGAATAGGAGATTCCATTCATGAAATATTTATATTATCCCCTTTATGTTCTCACTTTACTCACTTTATCTGGATGTTCGGTCTCTTTTTCTGCCAAACCATCCGCTTTGCAATCTCCTTTATCTTCGGAGAGTAAGCCCAACAGCGAAAATCCAGAAATTATTGTCTATCAGGATTCCTCCGACGCGCCCGCCGCCATCACTCCTCTCGCACTGCCATCAGAAGAGGAATTTCAAGCACTATCCCATTTAGACAATACCATGCAAAGCTGGGGATATAGCACGAAAGACCGAGACGCAAACAACCGTCCCAACGGCAGTGTCCAATATCAAACTAAGTACGCCTCCTATAATGCAGATTTCTTAGGTGCTAACGAGCCAACAATTTATCTTACCTTTGATGAAGGGTATGAAAATGGCTACACCTCACAAATTCTCGACATTCTCAAAGAAAAACAGGTAAGTGCAGTCTTTTTTGTAACCATGCCTTATGTCAAAGAAAATCCCGACTTGATTCGCCGCATGATTGATGAAGGTCATATAATCGGAAATCACAGCGTTTCTCACCCTGAATCAGGTTTTCCCTCCCTATCTCTAAAACAGCAGGCAGAAGAAATTATAGAGCTGCACAATTACATGCTTGAAAATTTCTCCTACTCCATGTATCTTTTCCGTTATCCAAAAGGAATGTTTTCTGAACAATCCATGGCACTTCTGCAAAAAATGGGATATCGCACAGTATTTTGGAGCTTTGCCTACAAAGATTGGGTCACAACGGCGCAGCCAAGTCAAAGCGAAGGATTAGAGAAAACCACCTCTCAACTGCACAACGGTGCAATTTATTTACTTCACGCAGTCTCCTCCACAAATACAGCCATCCTTCCTGATTTTATTGACACCGCTCGAAATAAAGGATTTCTTTTCGGAGTTTACAAATAGCTTGAATTTTTTATGGGTACTGTACCATCAAATAATTAAAAATTTTTTCAATTACTCTCCGTGCCGCATCAGTAACAATTGCTCGTCTGCGGACGGGCAATCTATAACAAACCAGACTCTCTGCAGTCTGGTTTTTATTTATGATATTTTTACAAATTTGTCAAAATTAAATAGACAATTTGTAAATTTTATTGTAGTATATAATATGCAATAATAATTTATTGCATTGCATGGGTTTATACCACTTACTATATTTGATTTGAGGGGGATTCTGATGAAACTACTGCTAAACTATTTTATGAAACAAAAGATAGGATTAAAGTTTCTATCTTGTACACTCATTATAACATTGCTCTTTTCTGTCTTTACATCAATCCAGACAGATTCTGGGCAGGCTTCCTCCAATGGCATTTTAATTGTCATTGATCCCGGACATCAAACGGGTTCCAACAAAGGAGTGCTAGATGGATATGACGAGGGTGTCCAAATGTATATTTTATCTACCTACGAAAAAATGTACTTACAACAATATGGTTTTGATGTCATCTTAACAAGAGATGACCAGTCATCGCCATCTTTGACAGCCAGAGGAGATATGGCTGTTAATAATGCCTCTGGGTATCAGACCGTTATTTTTATGTCAAATCACACGAATGCAGCTTCTGCCAGTGCAACTGGAGTAGTTGCCATAACCAGCAAACATCTATCCTCTGAAAATAGCAACTTTATCAATTATATGCTTGATACAGTCGCCAATGAAATGAACAAAGTAACTGGTGTTACATATAATCGACATGAAATTCAAACTCGTGACTATAACCTCAACCCAGCAATGGATTATTATGGAGTAATCCGCAGTTCTGTCGGATATGCCACTAATGCAGCCCAGGCTCAAAGCGGTCCCGTACAGTACAGTTTCATCTTGGAGCATGGATTTCACACAAATCCAACAGAATGCAAATATTTAATGGATACAGAAAATTTAAAAAATCTGGCAGCAGCCAAGGCTCAGGCAATTGCTTCCTACTTTAATCGTACCACAACAAATTCAAGTACCAATATTTCAACAGAACAAACTGGATATGTCTATCAGGTTCCCGAAGCAGATGCTTTAAATGTGCGTTCCGAGGCAAATCCTTATATCAACAATGTCCTCACCACCCTGTTAAATAACAGTCCAGTGAACATCCTGTCCTCCACAACTTCCGTGGACGGCAATTTATGGTATCAAGTTCGAACCAATCAAAATATAGTCGGTTATGTAAATTCATACTATATTCGAAAAAACTCTTTTTCCAATTTTGTGGGAGAAATCCGCAACGATTGGGTACGTGTTGAAACTGCGCCTGGTTCCAATATTTCTATCAAAGGCTGGCCTTATCTCGGACAGGGAAATCTTATTGATGTGTTGGAAGAAACTACATCCAGCAATCATATTGCTTATTACAAAGTTTTGATTGCCAATACCTATATCGGCTATGTACCTGCTTCACAGATTATTAAACACGAATAACTTACCTATCACCAAATAACATATCAAAAAATTGTTTAGCAATATGCACCTTATGCGGCAGTTAGTTGAAAAAGTCAAGTTTCAACTAACCGCCGCAATTTTAATCACCCATCCTAGCAAATTTCATTCATCAGCGGCCGCTCTTCAAAGTAATCCCTCAAATTTTGAAAAGTCGTCTGAGCAATCTCTGAAATTGCTTCTTGTGTAAAGAATGCCTGATGTCCAGTCATAATTACATTTGGAAAAGAAATCAAAACTGACAGTAAATCATCTTCCCTCACTTCCTCGGAATAATCTTCAAAGAAATATTCACTTTCCTCCTCGTAGACATCCAGCCCAGCTGCCCCAATCCACTTTTCTTTTAATGCTTTCAGTAAAGCTGCTGTATCAATCAATGCTCCTCTGGAAGTATTAACTACAATTAAATTTTTCTTTGCCATTTTAATTCTCTCCTCATTGAGCATATGATAGCTAGATTCTGTCAGTGGACAGTGAAAGCTAATAACATCCGATTGTTGAAAAATTGTCTCAATCGGCACATATTTGACCTCTAAATCTTTGGCTGGATAAGGGTCATAGGCAAGTACTTCCATACCAAACCCTTGGCAAATTCGGATAAAAGCCCGTCCAATTTTTCCTGTCCCCACAACTCCTACCGTCTTTCCATGCAGGTCAAAGCCCATCAATCCATCTAATCGAAAATTATAATCGCGAGTACGAATGTAAGCACGATGAACTTTTCGATTCAAAGCCAAAATCAATGCCATAGCATGCTCGGCTACCGCATAAGGGGAATAGACAGGAACTCGAAGGACTGTAATTTCTTCGCAGGCTGCTGCCTCCAAATCTACATTATTAAAACCCGTACAGCGCAGCACCACAAGATGGATGTTCATACGTTTCAGCAGTTTTAAAACTTCTCTGTCCAACGTGTCATTCACAAATACTACCACTGCTTCACAGCCATCAGCAAGTGCTGCCGTATCCGCTTTTAATTTTTCTTTTAGATAGCGTACTTCAAAGGTACTCTGCTGAATTTTTTCAAACCACTCTCTGTCATAGGATTTCGTATCAAAAAAGGCAATCTTATGCTTCATTTCTTTTCCTCCATTCTTTATTATCTATAATCGTATAATACCAGAGTCAAAAGGTCAAAATACCTTTTGACCTCAACATCAATAGTATGGCAGGAAGAAAAAAAAATATGCAGGCATGAAAGGAGTTTCATACCTGCACAATTTTCACAATAATTCTTTTAAAATGCGGAAAAAATTTTTGTAACAAATTTTATCAATCTCCGATTCATGGAAGCCAGCCTTCTGCAGGGCATCAAACAGGCGCGGCATCATACTACAATTTTTCAGCTCAATATCTTTGTTGGAAATCCCATCAAAGTCCGTGCCAAGAGCCACAAAATCCATACCGCCCAAATCAGTCATATAGCGCACATGTTCCACTAACATATCCAATGAGCCATAGGGCATTTCTGGTGTATCTGTCGTAAAATCAGCTCCAAAATTTAATCCGGCAATACATCCACGATCTCCCATCTGCGAAATCATATCATCCGTCAAATTTCGCACATGATTAGTAACCGCCCGTGCATTGGAATGGGAAGCGATAAAGGGCTTTTTCGTATTTTCCAACACATCCAAAATTCCCGCATCCCCCAAATGAGACACATCCAGAATAATTTTCATCGCTTCCATTGCCTCCAGAAATTCAAAACCTTTTGCTTTCAGTCCATGAGTCTTATTTGGACGATTTAAAACATCTCGAATAATATTCGGATAAGCCAATGAATTTTCAAAATTCCAGGTCAAAGTCATCATACGCACACCACGCTGATAAAAATGCTTTAAATTTTCAATCTCTCCAAGACAGGCTTCTCCCTCCTCAATAGAAAGCAGCGCAGACATTTTCCCCATCTCTTCATTTTTTAGTATATCCTCATACGACAAGACAGGACGTATCAAATCACTATTTTTATGTAGCTCTGAAAAATAAAAATCAATCATTTGATTACAGTAAGTAAATGGATCTGCTGTCCTATTTAAATATACAAACATTGCAAAAGTTTGCAATGCATAATTTGCTTCCTTCATTCGCTCTAAATCAAGATGAAATTGATTGGAACGAAGAGTATTTTTTATTCTATTAGACTGTAAACTTTCTGTCGAATATCCCAGACTTGTTTTCTCTCTCTCTGAAAAAAGCCGCGATATCGTATCACAATGCATATCTGCAAACTTCATATGTCCCTCCTATCATAGCTTAACTGCCAAAAAAAATTTCTAATACATACTCCAAACACCATTGAAAATCAATGCACTCATCTGACGAAGCTGCATAAATTGGAAAACTGGCATAACTTTCTCCATCAATATAGACATCTGCATATCCCACAATATCTCCCTCCGCAACAGGAGCCTCCACTCGCTTCGGATAACTATAATGCACAGAAACTACCTCATCTTCCCTCAACAGCAGCTCCAGTTCCCCCTCACACCGAAGCAAAATTTTGCCAATCTTACCATTTTCCACTTCTATCGTATCAAAATTTTCTTTTCCCTCAAAAACCATCTTTTTTTCATAATTTTCCATGCCATAATCCATCATCAAACGCATATCATGCCACTTCCAACTTTTATTTGGAGGCCAGCCACAAGCTAATACTACCGCAATAAAAATTTTCTCTCCCCGTTTTACTGCACCGACAAAACAATATCCTGCCTTTCCTGTAAATCCAGTTTTAACCCCAAACGCTCCCTCATACAAATCCAAAAAAGCATCTTTATTTGTCACAGAAAAATTTCTCTTTCCATCTATGCTGGAAAAAGAATAGGATCTTGTATTGATTATAGAACAAAAGGTATCATCTTGTAAAGCATATCGTGCAATGAGAGCTAATTCTTGTGCTGTCGTATGATGCCCATCGGCATCCAAGCCATTAGGTGTCACAAAATTAGTCTGCTCACAGCCAAGCTCTCTAGCCTTTTCATTCATCCACTCAGCAAAATTTTCCACTGAACCAGCCAAACCTTCCGCAATGACCACTGCTGTGTCATTATGACTCTCCAACATCAGTGAATACAATAAATCCTTCAAATAATACTGTTCATCAGCCTGTAGTCCCAACTTCACTTTTGGCATACTAGCTGCATAAGAAGAAACCTCAAATATCTCATCCAAACGCCCCGACTCAATAGCCAAGATTGCTGTCATGATTTTAGTGGTACTCGCCATAGGCATGATTTCATCGCCATTTTTTGAGTAAAGCACTCTGCCTGAATCCGCATCCATCAAAAGAGCTGATTTGGCGTAGAGTTCGGTATCCTCCAAAGCCTGTGAATGCAGGGGTGAAAAAAAGAATATCTGAGTCAACAAAATACAATATACCAAAATTATGTATTTATGATGTTTTTTCTGCGCTTTCATGAGCCATCCTGTCATAATTACTTCGCTTATTAACCCATCTTATGAAAAACACATTTTTAGTATACCTAATAATCCCAACTTTCTCCCTGATGAATGGGCGGCACGTCTATACTGAGAGGAGCAAAACAGTATCCCCAATCCTTTAACTGCTGTAAAATTCGCGGCAATGATTCTAATGTCGTTTCCTTCTTTGCCCCATCATGCATCAATACCACAGGAATTGTGCGCTGATTAATTGTGCTGACCACATTATTATAGGATTCCTCTGCTGTCACTACATCTCCATCCCCACATACCACATTCCAGTCGAAATATTCGACTCCAATGCTGTGCAAATATGCGATAGCCTGCTCCTTTACATTACTTGGACAATGACTTCCATTGCTTCCTCCTGGAAAACGATATAGCTGAGCTCTTACGCCCGTCACCTGCCAGACATAGTTGTAGATTTGTGTAAAATCATTCAGCCATGCCTCGTAGGAAGCATAAATCTGACTATAAGAGTGAGTTGTCGAATGAATACCGATCGCATGACCTCGATTAACGATCTCTTTATATAAATTTTCATTCTGCGGATTATATACCACAAAAAAAGTGGCTTTCACACCATACTGGTCCAACGTATCTAATACTGCCTGCGTCAAGTACGATGGTCCATCATCAAATGTAAGATAGACGTTTTTTCCAGTCACCTGGGGTTGGCTACTCGACAGCTGCTCCTGACGGATAGATTCTGCTGCACTTTCCTGGCGAATTGACTCCGCTATACTTTCCTGACGGATTGACTCAGCAATACTCTCCTGCTGAGAGCGAAGACTCGAAGCTAAAACCTCAATCTCACTCAAAGCCCTCTGATTTTCTGACTGTAAATCTGTCAACTCCTGTATCAGCTGTATTTTTTGATTTTCGCATTCCAAGACAGCCTGACACAAAGAAACCTGCTCCTCCTGCTCAGAAGATAACCTTTGTGCCAACTGCTCACTCTGCTCTGCCAATTCCCCAATGGATTCCTCTAATGCATTGATTTTCTTTTCGTTTTCTTCTTCCTGAAAGGATTGATTTTGCAATTCTTCTTCCTGCATTACTTTCTTTTCCTCATAACGCTTTTCAACTCTGCGAAATCCCCAAAACATAATAACCCAAGCACACAAAAAAATCAGGCTAATCCATACATATTTCTTCCACATGTATTTTTTTTTCATTTTTTTATCCCCTTTTTACTTAAAAGTTATGGCAGTAACTGCTGCTGAATCTCATCCTTCTGCTGCTGAAGATTTTCTTTTCTATCCTCCTCAGCATTAACTTCCGCTTGCAGACTCTCTTTTTCTAACTCTAATTGACTCAAATTTTGTACTTGCTCCTCATTTAATTTTTGAACTTCCTTCCAAGAGCTTTCCTGCTGCTGATTTTGCTTCTTTAAGCTGCTAACTTCACTTTCTTTTAAAGCCTGTTCTTCCTCCTGCTTCTGCAGCTGTTGTTTTCCCACTTCAATGGAAGCCTGACGAAGTTGATATTCCTTTTCTTCCTCCATTAATTGCGCACTCTTTATCATTCCAACAACCAATGTTACCATTGTTACACAACTTAACATCACTACCTGTATTTTTTTCCTTGTAAACATAAATTCCTCCAAACTATTTCATTTATAAAATTTTGAAATCAGCCCCATTTAGACTACTTTCTCATGTTTTGATAAGTCTCAAAATCATACCTTTTCATGCAAGCATGAAATGTATAACCTTTTAACCTTAGTATCCTAAAATTGGATCAAAGATTTCATTTTTTTCGATCTGTTCTAATTTTTCTCCTGCATCCTCTGCTGAAGCATCTAATTTTTTATCCTCTATCATTTCTTCATGCTCCAACTGAGGAAGCTCTTTCACCGAAGAGAAACCAAATTGGCGCAAAAATCCCTCCGTCGTACCAAATAAAATAGGACGTCCCGGTGCTTCCAACCTTCCTCGTTCCTCAATCAACTCATATTCCAGCAATTTATTGACTGGATGGTCAGAGCGTACTCCCCGAATTTTTTCAATGGTACTTTTCGTCACTGGCTGCTGATAGGCCACAATGGCCAAGACCTCCAACATGGCATCACTCAAATTATTTTTTTTTGGCTTTGCCGCTACCTTGGTCAGTATATCATAATATTCCCTGGCACTGCACATTTGATAACTGTCCTCTAGCTCCAAAATACGAATTCCTCTCTGCTCCATTTCATAGGCTGCCATCATCTCATGAAGAAGACTTTGCACCTCTTTTTTGGGCAGCTCCAGAACCTCTGCCAGCGTAGAAAGTGTTACTGACTCTCCCATAGTAAACAAAATTGCTTCTATTTGACCTTTCTTATAATCCCTTGTCATATTCTGCCAAAGCCTCCTTATCCAACGCTGCTGTCTGGTTCACATTCCATTCCATATAGATTTCTCCAAAGGCTTCTTCCTGGCTCACAAAGATGTATCCCATCTTAATCAATTCCAGGCAAGCCAACAAAGTCACCACCACATCTACACGACTGCTGCTTTCATTTAATACATTGCGAAAAGCAAAAACTGGTCTTGTCCTGCTATACTCCATAATTGCTGTAATTTTATCGGAAACACGCAATTTTTCTTTGGTAATGGTGCCAAATTTGCTTCGCACAGTATCTACTCGCTCCTCACTGCGGGCAACCAAATCCTGATATAATTTTTTTAACTGCTCCGCACTCACATCTTCTAACAAACTAAAGAGCTCTACTGGCGGCTGATAGGTCTCCACCTCTTTCGGTACTTCTCTTCGATGCAAAAAAAATTCATCATTTTCTCTCTCTTTCAGCTCAGCAGCTGCTATCTTAAACATACGATATTCTACCAGACGTTCCGCCAAGTCTTCGCGCGGGTCAATTTCTTCTCCCATTTCATCCACCTCTGGAGGCAGCAACATTTCAACTTTTATCTGAATCAAAGTTGCACCCATCACCAAAAAGTCACTCATCAAATCCAGATCATCAACTTCCAAACTATCAATGTATTCCATATACTGTTTCGTAATTTCCGCAATTGGAATGTCGTAAATATTGACCTTGTTTTTATCAATTAAATGCAGCAGTAAATCTAATGGACCTTCAAATGAATTTAATTTTATTTCAATCTGCATAATACAACATCTCCTTTTGCTTTTTTCCTCCCCAGTTTTTCTATACAACAAGGCTTGACAATTTTCTTTCACAATTTTACACTATATCTGCGAGGACTTCTTGTACGACAACCTCATATATACTTTTCAAGATACCGACAGGGGTATTTTTCACGCAACAATTTTCCCTATCTCAGATATTGCCAATTTATTTTATCACAAAACAACAGAAAAGTAAATTCTGTTAGAAAGGAAAATGGTGCTCCTCCCACCGCCAAAAGGCAATGGGTGTTCGCACCAGACTAAAATTTATGAAACACACAAAACAGCTTGCCATTTTTGGAACATCAATGAGCCTTGCCGCTATCCTCTGCCTAATACGCTCTCAGTGGGAGCGCAAACATTTTACAACTACTCATTATAGCATTACATCACCTGAAATACCAGTAGGTCTTGATGGATATCGCTTGGTGTTTCTGTCAGATTTGCATAATCAGGTGTTTGGCAATGATAATGCATCATTATTGGAAGCCATCGACCAATTTCATCCTGATTTAGTGCTGTGCGGCGGTGACAGTATGATTACAAAATCTTATCACAAATGTGATTTTCACATTCCTCTCCATGTCATCAACACACTGGCTCAATCATACCCTGTTATCTACTCCAACGGCAATCATGAACAACGTATGAAAAATGCCCCTGAACTATTTCCTGATTGGTACACTCGCTTTCGTGCAGAGCTTGATCCTAACATTGTGTATCTTGAGAATGAACTATGCCAAATTAAGGTCAAGGACTGCTACCTTTATCTCGCAGGCTTAGATATTGATGAACCTTATTATTCTCATAAATTCCTCAAATATCCAATGGCTTCTGACTATGTTCAAAGCAAACTTGGTCCGGCTCCCAAAAACGGCTTTTGTATTTTGCTGGCCCACTCCCCACTTTACCTAGAGCAATATATTGACTGGGGAGCGGATTTATCTTTGTCTGGACATTTTCATGGCGGCACCATACGATTGCCCTTTCTTGGTGGACTTATGACACCACAATTTCAATTTTTCTGCAAAAGAGACCGTGGACACTTAAAGATTCATGGGAAAGACAGCATCATCAGCGCAGGACTAGGCACTCACTCGATTAATATTCGTCTCAACAATTTACCAGAAATAGTCTGCATCACTCTACAACATCAAGCAAAGACATCGCATTCTAAACGAATATGATACCAAGTCAAAAGGTCCTGCTTTTCATGTTTACATGAAAAAGCAGGACTTTGGAAGCAACAAAACATGAACCATTTGAACTATCTCTCTACTTGCTCATACAGTTCAATGATTTTATGTGTTAAATTTTTAAACACTTAAACTTGACTTTTATTGCCTTATGCCTTACAATTGCATAGAATTTCAAATGTCGCCGCTTTACTAAAACGGCGACATCACAAATATCACATTAGGAGATACAATTTTATGACACTTGGATTTATTGGCTTTGGACTGATTGGCGGTTCTATAGCAAGACGTATTAAAAAAATACACCCAGACTATCAAATTATGGCCTACGCCCGCACTCGCTCCACCCTGGAACAGGCAGCTGCCGACGGCAATATCGATATTATTTTAGACCGTGTGGACGAAAAACTGGCTGACTGTGACATTATCTTTCTCTGCACTCCCGTTTCCTACAATGCCTACTATTTAAATTTACTCAAACCGATTGTAAAGGAGGGCACTCTGCTGACCGATGTTGGAAGCACTAAAACCAATATCCACGAGGAAATCATCCGACTAGACATGGAAAAATATTTTATTGGCGGTCATCCCATGACTGGCTCAGAGCGCACTGGATATCAAAACTCTACCGACCATCTTTTAGAAAATGCCTATTATGTACTGACTCCAACAACTCAGTCAACCCAAGCTCAACTGGACTTGATGCTTATGATGGTCAGAGATTTGAAAGCAATTCCTTTAATCTTAGACTATCATAAGCATGACTATAGTGTAGCCGGCATCAGCCATCTGCCCCATATCGTTGCTGCCTCTCTGGTTAATCTGGTAAAAGATTCCGACTCAGAAGATCAAGTGATGAGACGAATTGCTGCCGGTGGCTTCAAGGATATCACTCGTATTGCCTCGTCCTCCCCTATCATGTGGGAACAGATTTGCATGACCAACCGCGACAATCTAGGAGACTTGTTGGAAGATTACATTGCATCTTTGCAGCATACCTTAACCGATATTCGCAGCGGCAATGGTGCCGCCATCCATCAATTATTTGAGGAATCCGGCGCATACCGCAGCTCCATTCCAGAACGCTCAAAAGGAGCACTTCCGCCACAATATTCCATCTTCTTGGATATCGAGGATCGCCCTGGTGCTATTGCCGCCATTTCCTCTTTTCTGGCGTACCATGAAGTCAGCATCAAAAATATCGGCATCAGCAACAATCGCCTTTCCGACCCTGGAGTTCTTAAAATTGAATTTTATGATGAGGCATCCCGCATAAAAGCGATGGATATTTTAAAGCAGCATAATCATAGTGTTTATCTTCCGTGAACCACTCCAATCGACTGCGTCGAATGGAGCTTTACGCGGCAATCTGTAGGTATCAAGGGGTCAAAATATTTTTTGGCCCCAACATCCTATGATTTCTCTAGGACTACTTATTTCTGTAATAACGATCAATGATTTGTGCCGCCCTCTTTGCATTGTGATAAATTAAAATCCAATCTTCCCCTGATTCTTCCACTTCTTTGGGAAGTACAAAATCTATTTCCTCCAAAAATGCCTCGGACAATTGATAGATATACATCTCGCGCTGAGACTGCCCCTCATTTTCCTCAGCCAACACCACTCCCAATTCTTTCATGTAATCCAGATTTGTGTCACCACGCAGTACCATTTGATTGATTGGCTCTAAGAAAATCGCAAAATGTTCCATATCCCAGCTTGCCAAATAGATACATTTGCATAATCCCGCACTAAAAAAAGGACGCATCTTGTAACATTCTACGGTATCTCGAAACAATTCTTCATGATCACGATTTTGAAATAGTTTCTGTCTGCGCAGCTCTTTTATACAATTACTTATCCAACTCATCTTTTTGTACTTCCTTCCCTCTCCGTAAACTTAGAAAAATTTATAGAAAGTCATACATTTCATGCAGGTATGAAATGTATGACCCTTTGACTTTGGTATCCCTTCTATTATTTCATGCTGGAAGTATTTCCATTCTTATAAGCTTCCAATCTTTCATCAATAATTTCCTGAAAACCGGCATCTAAGTATTTCTGGCTAAATTCTTTATATAGAGTATCAAATTGATCTGGGTCACACATATTCAAGTCATTACGATACTCGGCATACAACTCTGCCAAGGTATCGCTGTACTCTTCAACTGATGTAATTTTTACATGAAACAAGCAATCTGCGATTGCATAGCCATCTTCTGCCAATGCCTTTCTAGTGTAATAATAATCAATGATATCCTCCGTGAAATCCTGAGGAAGTCCTTTAGGAGAGTTCTGCTCAATAATCTGCTCAATCGTACCAAAATTTCTAGACTCAATGGTCACACACCAATAGTCTTTGCTGTTGTCGTAGCCCTGTGTATAATTGCCACTGTAATCATCTACACTGACTGGAATACCTTCCTCATTGTAATGAAAGTTCTCCCCTTCAATTCCCCACTGCATCGTAAATAATACATCTTCCTGACTCATCCATTCCATATACATCATCGCTGCCCTAATCTCCTCTTCAGAAGCCTGGGAAGAAAAGGCAATGATCATGCCAAATGGGTTTTCGGAACGATATGCACGAGTCATACCATATTTCTTATCATCGAAAGAGTCCTCATAAGGCACATAGTTCAACGCCAACTCAGCATCTGGATTCTGCTCATAAAAAGCGGTCAGAAAATCCATATCTGTGGAAAGATATCCACTATAAGAGTAGGACTTTCCATTGATAAAGTTTTCCTTTGCAGTCTCAGCATCAATAAGAAAATATTCTGGATCCGTGATACCTGCATTATAATCTTCATTTGCCATCTTCAGCAAATTGTACTGTACATCCCAGCTAAGCGGAGATACAACATAATCACCATAAACTGCCCATTCTTTCTCACTGATATCCAATGAGCGGTAGGCATAATTCTGATCCAGACCACTGTCGGAAAGCTGCTGACCTCCACCTGGATGCTCACAAATTCCTTTGTCCATAATCTTCTTCATTGCATCAAGATACTCTTTACGACCATTTGGAATATGGTCATATCCAACTTTCTTCAGCCAGTCCATACGTACAAATGTCAAATATGTATAATTTTCCTGAGCATATGGTCTGTTTGCCAATGCAAAATAGGTATCCTCATTTATATCCGTGTATTTAATGAGGTCATTATCAGCCATCTGTTCATAGTAGACGGGAGCAATGGTCTGAAATTCTTTGATATCATAAGCAGCTAAATATCCCTCTGCAGCCCACTGACAAAGATTTGAATAATCATAGTCCATCAAGATAGTTGGCAAACAATTAGAGTTTGCCAGCTGTGTATACTTTGTCATAACATCCTGAATAGGAATTGATTCAAACTTAACCGTAATATTATACTTATCGCCAAAGTTCTCTTGAATCCAATTTGTCCAATAATTATTATCGACAGCAGGTACATCCTTTACTCCTCTGTCATATACAGGGATGGTCAAAGTAACATTCTCCGCAAATGCTTTCCAGCTATTAATACCAACTGTGTCATCATCCTGATTATCGGTGCTGTCACTGCCCTGCGCTTGAGTGTCATCCTGACCATCGTTTTGTTCTGCGCTAGTACTCTTGCCATTATCACCATTGAGCGAACAAGCTGCTAATCCAAGAATCATGCTGCTCGCCATAGTCAATGCCGCAACTCTTTTGATTTTTCTCATAATAATTCTCCTTAATGTGATTTATAAGATTCCTTTCTAGGATCACTAGTCAAATTTTAACATATTTTCAACCAAGAAGCAATCGTTTACTGCGTTTCTCCTAGTGTCTTTTACAGTTACAGCAACCACTGTTTTAACATTTTCCATAAATAGTCTCGATATCCAGCTTCCTCTACGGCTTTCAAGGTAATAATCGGCACCTGACCAATCACCTTTCCATTCAAGCTATATTCAAGATATCCCGCCTCCTGTCCCTCCTGAACCGGTGCTTCCAATTCATTAACAATCAGATTTTTTTCTATCTCCGCAAAATTTTCTCCTGTAGTGCTCAAATAAGAAAATTCCCCCGAATAAGTCAAACCCACACTTGCCTCCACACCATTTTTGACAATGGCCTCCGGCAATATCGGCAGTTCTGTATCCCGATACAGCTTACAATTCGCATATCCATAATTAAGCATGGTCACAGCTTCCGAAAATCGATCCTTATAGTTTGGACATGCCATCACCACAGCAATCAACTCCACACCATCCTTTTGCGCCGTGCCAGCAAAGCAATACTTCGCCTTCGAAGTAGAACCTGTCTTTAATCCCGTTGTTGTAAAACTGGTATTCATCTTTAACATCTTGTTGGTGCTGGACAATCCAAATTCTTTGCTGCCCTGAGCAGTCACATGAGTGATATTCTCCATCCATATAGTGGAATAAGTAGTAATCTGAGGATATTTTGTTAACAGTTCTCTTGACATCAATGCCACATCTCTCGCTGATGTATGGTGGCTGTCCGAATCACTCAACCCACTGCAATCTTCAAAATGAGTGTTCTTCATTTCCAAACCCACTGCTCGTTCATTCATTTGACGTACAAACTCACTCTCGCTTCCAGCAATATACTCTGCCATAGCTACGCAGGCATCATTTCCTGATGCCACCACAATACATTTTATCAATGTCTCAACTGTCTGCTTTTCTCCTTCCTCCAAAAATACCTGTGAACCTCCCATGGATTTGGCATAGGCACTGGTAGTCACCTCATCCGTCAAATTAATTTTCCCATCAGAAATAGCATCAAAAATCAAAATCAAGGTCATAATCTTAGTAATGCTGGCTGGACTTAAGATGGTATCCGCATTTTTCTCATAAATAACTGTGCCAGTAGAAGCCTCCATCAAAATGGCAGAGGGTGCAGTCAAACCCAAGTCAATCTTGCCTTCCGTCAAAATAACCTCGTTTTCCTGCTTTAACATATTAGAGGGAATACACAAAGGATCGGCCGCAACCGCACTAGAAAGAGAAGCAGACAGAAAGAAAAAGAAGGTCAAATAGACCACTATGTAACGAACAAAAGAATGGGATTTCATCATTTCACCCCATGGCGTTTTACCCTATCATATGCATGATAGGACTTAATTATACGAAAGACACGGCGGGCAGTCAGGAATTTATTTCTCCGACTGCTCACCGTGTTATCGCTCTGCTTACTCAATTTTCTGTTGGCTTTTTCTTACTCTCTTCCACCACAGGTTGAGTGCCCTGCAGCACATCCATTCTTCCATTTTTCTTTAATCCTGCATAAATGAGAGATTTAAAATTATCATAGATAACTGCAAACACTGGCACTCCAATAAGAATACCTACAAATCCAAAAAGTCCTCCAAAGAGTGTGATGGAAAACAATACCCAAAATCCTGACAAGCCCACACTATTAGCAAGAAGCTTTGGCCCTAAGATGTTTCCATCAAACTGCTGTAAAATAATAATAAATACTAAGAAAATCACACAATTGACCGGACTGGAAATCAAAATTAATAATGCCGCTGGAATTGCCCCGATAAATGGTCCAAAATATGGTATAATATTGGTGACACCGATAATTACACTGATAAGCATCGCATTCTTGAAATCCATAGTTAAAGTCATAATCAAACAAAAAATATAACAAATGGCACCAATGATAGCACTATCCAATATCTTACCGCCAAAAAATCCCACAAAAGTACGATCAATAAATTTAAACTCATTTACCACAGCATCTGCCTTATTCGAATCAAAAATTGCATAGAGTATTGCTTTTCCCTGACGAGCAAAAGTTTTTCGGCTTAACAAAAGATAAACACACACAACAATACCGATAACAATATCACTGACTGTACCAACAATGGAGCTTACGGTCGCTGCAACGCCTCCCATCATATTAGCCAAAGTAGTCAATAAATCTGTCTGGATCCACTGAATAAACTTATCCTCAAGAGCTGTGAGATTTTCTGCATTTAAATAATTTCTGACCATCTCATTGTCCTGTGCCGCCACAATCAACCAATCGGTCAAACGCTCAATTTGCTTAGGCATCGCAGCAATCAATCCAGCAATACTTGCTCCCACCTCGGGAATAACCATCCACAATAATAGATATAAAATTGCCACTGTCAGAAGCAACACAACGACAACCGACAGCATACGAGCATACTTCTTCTGCTTAGAAGGCAACTTTTTTTCAAAAAAATTATCAAAAAAGTTACATGGCGTCTTTAACAGATACGCCAGCACACCTCCATAGATAAATGGCATCAAGATACCAATAATCCATCCCAAAAACGATTTTAACTCCGAAAATCGAAGAACTACAAAATATAAGATGACTGTCATAGCCAAAGCTATAAAGCCCGATAAGCCATTGTAGAAAGCCTTTTTCCACTCTTCCTTGTTCATCATTCCATTTATCCCTTCCTATTTCATGATATGAGTGTGAAATTCAATAAAGGCTCAAAAAGTATTTTGCCCCTTTGATACTTATGGATTGCTTCGCACTTCGTGCTCACGCAATCCGAAAACATGAGAAATCGCCCTATTTTGGCTACTTTCTCATGTTTTAGCGGGTCCCAAAGTCATACAATTTCATGCTTGCATGAAATTATATGACCTTTTGAACCTGGTATCATAAAATTATACGACGACTATCAAAGGCTTGTCAATCACTTTGTCTATTTTTTTACAATATTAATATTCGATTCCTTTTCTCGCCATCAGTCCAGTATCATAAGGATGTTTCTGCTTTTGAAATACAGTAACATAATCTGCCAGTTCCATTAGTTCATCCGCTGCATTTCTGCCTGTCAGGATCATTTCCATACTTCCCTTATGTTTCCTTAAAACTGCTAAGCTCTTCTCTCTGTCTATCAAATTAGAAGCATAAACACAATTAAACTCATCTAAAATTAACATCTGTGCCGATTGTTCTTTTGCAACCTCCACGGCCTGCATAAACAGCTGAGTGTAATACTGTTTCGCTTCTGCCTTCTGCTCTGAAGTCATACGAAACGTAAATCCAAAATTTTTTGTTATTGGACAAACGGTAATATTCTCTATCTCGTATAATAAAGCTAACTCCGAAGAATTCTCAGTTTTCAGAAAACGGGCCATAACAACATGAGCCCCACTCCCCGCCATACGAATAGCGGATCCTATCGCTGCACTGGTTTTTCCTTTCCCTTGACCAGTATATACTTGTATACAATATTTCATATTTATTCCATGTTATGATGTCGGGGACAAAAAATACCTTGCCCCCTGATACCTACGGATTGCTGCACACTTTACGTACAATTCAATTAAGAAAACCACTTTTTCTTTTTATCTTTATTGTCTTTGTCTGGCTTCTCACCATTCATCGTCTCCTCAAAACGTCTCAAAGCCTCTTTTTGTTCTGCATTTAAAGAAGTAGGTACCTTTACAACCAAAGTAACAAAATGATCGCCACGGATAGATTTATTTCTCAGGCTTGGCACACCTTTATTGCGAAGACGTACTTTCGTATCTGTCTGAGTACCAGGTTTTACCTCATAATCTTCCTCACCATCGACGGTCTGCAGCTTGATGATACCACCCAAAGCCGCCGTTGTAAATGGAATGGACACGGTCGAATAGATATTGAAATCTTGACGTTGGAAAATTGGATGACGACCAACAATAACCTGAACTAACAAATCACCTCTTGGTCCGCCATTAATACCTGGCTCACCTTTCTCACGAATACGAATGCTCTGCTCATTATCAATACCAGCTGGAATAGTAACTTTGATCGTTTTTCTGGAAGATACAAAACCACTTCCATAACAATTGTTACATTTCTCTTTAATTACTTTACCTGTACCATTACATTCTGGACAGGTCTGCACACTTCTGACATTTCCAAAGATGGACTGCTGTGTAAAGGTTACTTGACCTCGTCCATTACACTTGGTACAAGTAGTTGGACTGGTACCTGGCTTTGCTCCAGTACCATTACAACTTGGACATGGATCTTTCAAATTTAATGTAATCTCCTTCTCGCAGCCAAAAACAGCTTCCTCAAAGGTAATATTTACACTAGCAGTTACATTGGCACCCTTCATCGGAGAGTTGCTGGCTCTACGGCTGCTGCCGCCTCCACCAAACATACCGCCAAACATACTGTTGAGAATATCATCCATATCTCCCATATCACTGAATCCACCGCCGCCGTAGCCACCGCCTGCGGTCTGATCGAAGGCAGCATGACCAAACTGATCATATTGCTGTCTTTTTTCAGAATCACTCAATACTTCATAGGCCTCAGTAGCCTCTTTGAATTTATCTGCTGCCGCCTGATCTCCTGGATTGGCATCGGGATGATACTTTCTCGCCAGTTTTCTATATGCACTTTTAATCGTTGCCGCATCTGCATCCTTGGCAACACCTAATACCTCGTAATAATCTCTTTTATCCGCCATCCTTCTACCTTCCTCTATACCGACATATGGGGCGACTCATGTCGTCGCCCCCTGTCCTATTCATATATGCGAATGCCTGTTTCACAGGCATATTAGTTTTGTAATGACTCAGTCAACTAAACCATTACCATAAGCTAGAGTCAAAAAACATCCTGACCCTCTGCTACATGGTCACTCAGGCATATTAAACCTCAGTGTAATCACCATCTACTACATCTCCGTCATAAGCGTTGCCTGTATTTGAGCCTGCACCTGCATTTCCAGCTGCGCCCTGCGCCTGCTCATATACCTTCTGGAATAAGCTCTGCGCACTCTTCATTAATTCTTCCTGCTTAGACTTCAGCTCTTCTACATCAGATGCGCTTACATTCTCTGGGTTAACCTTTGCCAAAGCTTCCTTCAAATCAGCCAATTTGCTTTCTACAGTAGCTTTCTCATTAGCAGAAATCTTGTCTCCAACTTCTTCCAAAGCCTTCTCAATCTGGAATACCATGTTATCCGCATCATTTCTGGCATCCGTTGCTTCCTTACGAGCCTTATCCTGAGCTTCGTACTCAGCAGCTTCCTTGACTGCCTTCTCAATATCGCTCTCGGACATATTGGAACCAGCTGTAATCGTAATATGCTGCTCCTTGCCAGTACCCAAATCCTTAGCGGATACGTTTACAATACCATTTGCATCAATATCAAATGTAACTTCAATCTGTGGAACACCACGTCTTGCTGGCAAAATACCATCCAGACGGAAATTACCTAATGTCTTATTATCTCTTGCGAACTGTCTCTCACCCTGTACTACATGGATATCAACAGCGGTCTGGTTATCAGCTGCGGTAGAGAAAATCTGGCTCTTCTTGGTAGGAATCGTCGTATTTCTCTCAATCAATCTGGTAGCGATACCACCCATAGTCTCAATGGACAAAGAAAGTGGGGTAACATCCAACAAAAGGATATCTCCAGCACCCGCATCTCCAGCCAGCTTACCACCCTGGATACATGCACCAATGGCAACACACTCATCTGGATTCAGACTCTTAGATGGCTCCTTGCCAGTCAACGCCTTTACCTTCTCCTGTGCGGACAACATACGTGTGGAACCACCAACTAACAATACTTTATCCAACTCAGATGCGCTCATACCAGCATCCTGCAATGCTCTTTGTACTGGACCAGCAGTACGCTCAATCAAATCATGAGTCAACTCATTGAACTTTGCTCTGGTCAAGTTCATATCCAAATGCTTTGGACCATCAGCAGTAGCGGTAATAAATGGCAAGTTAATGTTTGTGGTAGTAGCAGAAGACAATTCCTTCTTTGCCTTCTCAGCTGCTTCCTTTAATCTCTGCATAGCCATCTTATCAAAGGAAAGGTCTACGCCTTCAGCCTTTTTGAACTCAGACAACATCCACTGTGTAATCTTATTATCAAAGTCATCTCCACCAAGTACATTATCACCAGCAGTAGCCAACACTTCAATAACACCATCACCAATTTCAATAATGGACACATCAAAGGTACCACCACCTAAGTCATAAACCATGACTCTCTGCTCATGTTCATTGTCCAAACCATAAGCTAAAGCTGCTGCGGTAGGCTCGTTGATAATTCTCTTTACATCCAAACCAGCAATCTTACCAGCATCCTTCGTTGCCTGTCTCTGTGCATCATTGAAATAAGCAGGAACAGTGATAACAGCCTCTGTTACCTTCTCGCCCAAGTAGCTCTCAGCATCTGCTTTCAATTTCTGAAGAATCATAGCGGAAATCTCTTGTGGAGAATACTTCTTGCCGTCAATTGTTACCTTATAATCAGAACCCATCTTTCTCTTGATGGAGGAAATTGTCTTCTCGGAGTTTGTGACAGCCTGACGCTTTGCTGGCTCACCAACCAATCTCTCACCTGTTTTTGTAAATGCTACAACAGATGGAGTTGTACGAACGCCTTCCGTGTTTGCGATAACAACTGGCTTTCCACCTTCCATTACAGCTACACATGAATTTGTTGTTCCTAAATCAATACCAATAATCTTTCCCATTGTATTTGCCTCCTTAATTGCAATCCGCAATCAGTCCTTTGCCGAATGCGGCTGTATCCTATGATACAGAAATTTATTTCTAAATATAATTAATAATTGTAACCTGTTTAGTTTGCTACCTGCACCATGGAATGTCTTACGACACTTCCCTTGTAGGTATAACCCTTTTGGAACTCTGCAGCTATTACATTTTCACCCAATTCTTCGTTTTCTATGTGCATTACTGCATTATGAAGATTCGGGTCAAAAGGTTCTCCCACTGCTGGAATTGGCTTTACATCCATATCTTCTAGAGTCTTCATCAGCTGCTTATAAATCTTATCCATGCCGTCAGCAAATGCACTACCCTTTTCATCAGTAGGAACTGCTGCCAGACCACGCTCAAAATTGTCAACGATTGGAAGAATCTTCTCCACCACTGACTTAGCGCCCATATCGTACATAGAAGCTTTTTCCTTCTCTGTACGTTTTCTAAAGTTATCAAACTCAGCTAAGCTACGTTTCAAACGGTCTGTCAACTCTTCAATCTGTTCATCCTTTTTATCTTTTTTCTTTTTGAAAAATCCCTTCATTGAGTTATCTTTCTCATCTTGATTATCTTGCTTAGCGTCTGACTCCTGAACTTCCGCCTCAAGTTCATCTGTCTGTGCATTCTCTGCTTTAGCCTTACCCTGCACCGTTTCCTCTGCTACAGCTTTTCGTGCATTTTCTGTTTCTTCCAGAATTTCTTCTGTTGTTTCCTTATTTGTGCTTGCATTCATATCTGCCATCTAGGAAAATCCGCCTTTCTATTTTTTATTCTTTGTCATTTTTATTGAGCTTTTCTAACTGCTCCATGACACTTTGTAATGTGCCAACGACTTTTTCATAATTCATACGTTTTGGTCCTACAATACCGATAGTACCATACATACCATCACCTAGCTCATATCGAGCAGTCACTACGCTGCAATCTCTCATATGTTTCATCGGACTTTCTTCTCCGATGTACACCTGGATACCTGTCTCAGCAGCATTCTCAGTTAAAAACTTACCCAGCTCCTCTTTTTCTTCAAATGCAGAAATCAGAGCACTGGCCTTTCCGTTTTCAATTAACTCCGGATACTTGAAAATATTGGTAGCACCGCTCGTGTACACTTTATTTTCGTCCTTCATTGCATCAGCTACTGCCTCAAGCACATTACCTACTACTCCACTGTATTCACCTGCCTGCTCTTTTAATTTAGCAATCAATCCCAAATTAATCTCGCTCAAAGACAGACCACTTAAAGTAGTATTTAACAGAAGATTAAGAGAAATGACTTCCTCTTCCCGCATCTCATCATCCACATCAATGATAGTGTTCTTGATGTTGTTTCCTTCGGAAACAATGACCACCAAAAGCTTACACTGCTCTACCTTAGATAACTGAATAAACTTAAGCTTTGTCTCATGCATGGATGGTCCTGATATCATCGTAGCGTAATTTGTATTCTGCGCCAAAACTTTTGCCATTTGACGAAGAAAATTTTCTAATCGGTCTACTCGCTCTAACAATACACTCTTTGTCTGCGACAGCTCTCTATCTTTTTCTGCCATCAAGTGGTCCACATAGAGGCGATAACCTTTATCTGAGGGAATACGTCCTGCCGAAGTATGTGGCTGAAGTATCAGTCCCATCTCCTCTAAATCCGCCATCTCATTTCGGATAGTTGCTGAACTTAACTTCAAATCCGTATATTTTGAAATTGTGCGGGAACCCACTGGCTCTCCAGTCTCCATATATGTCTTGATAATTGCATTCAATATCTTCGCTTTTCTTGCGTCCAGCTCCACTCTATCACTTCCTTCGCCTTTTGCTGTTAGCACTCGTTGATTGAGAGTGCTAACATCTATTGATAAGATAGCACCAACGCGCCATATTGTCAATAACTTTTTTTATTTTTTTTCAAATTTTTTGTGTTTTCTCTTTTCTACTAAAATGCTTTTTGTTATACTGTAGTTATTATAACAAAAAAGGAGTACCATTATAATGTACGAAGCAAACATTTCTCTCAACGAAGACGACTATCGCAATCTCATGTACTGGAGTCTACTGTGTAAAAACAAACTTTTAACGATATTGCTCATCATCATCTATGGATATGGCATGATTAGCATTTCTATGATTGTACGCAATATCTATAGTTTCAATGATTCTATGATGCTGACATTAGGCATCAGCCTGCTCTGCCTGGTCATGCCAATCATCACATTGACCATGCATGAGAGACGCATTCGCCAAAGCTTTAAAAACAAGAACATTCAAGAAGCTACCAGAAAACGTATCACCATGACTAAGACTGGTCTGACTGTCTACCGTGTAGAGAAAAAGCAGTTGGATGATTATACCTGGGAAGATGTGGAAGGCATCTATCTTACAAAACCCAGCATTATTCTATGCATGAAAAATAAACAGCTTCTTCCTATTTATACAAAGAATAACTCAGCAGACACCATCGCCTTTATCCAAAAAATAGCAGAAGAGAAAAAACTCTATCGTTCCGCATTCAAGGGCAATACGATTAAATTTATTCTGCTGGTAATTACTGCCATTGGAATGTTTTTGGGTGTACCACAAATCACAGAATAAACCTAGCGGTGCCAATCACTGTAAGTTAGTGATTGGCACCGCCGTCAATTTCTCCACTCTCCTGCCATTTTTACCTTTGTAAGCGACACATCGTTTTTTGTTATTCTTCATGCAAAAAATCTGCCATAACTAAATTAGATACATTAATTCCCAGTAAGGTCAAGGTCAAAAATTCATCTTTTCTCCAATAAAGCAATCCTTTTTGAATATTTTTACGAATCGCCTCATTATATTCCTGCTCCATGCTGCGCCCAAATCGTCTCTCAAAGTTTGTCTTCGACACGCCCTGCATCATGCGCAGTCCCAAAAACATAACTTCATCCATCTGTTCCTCTAAAGTATTATACTGACGATTTTCTTGAAGCTGCGTCAAAACAGCTGTCAATTTTCCCTGTGATTTTATTTGAAGATATTTCGACAATGAACGAAGATTGCTCCATCTCCACCCATCAACGCAGGAGGCAGCCCCTAAACCAGCCCCGATATAGTTGTCCACGAGCCAATAATGTCTGTTATGCCGACATTCTCTATTTTCCTTGGCATAATTAGAAATTTCGTAGCGATGATATCCTGCCTGAGTCATCATCGTCTCTGTTAAAGTATACATTTCCCGCTCTTGATCTTCCTCGGGAAGCGGTGCATTTTTATAGGGTACAAAGTTGGATTGATGTTCCCCATAATGCTGCAGCATTTCAGCTTCCTCTCCGTATCGCTCAAAAAATGGCGTCCCCTCCTCCACAATTAAGCTATAAGCCGAGATATGTTCTGGCTTTAATGCTAAAACAGTCTGAAGTGTATTCTTCCACGACGAAACCGTTTGTCCCGGCAGAGCTGACATTAAATCAATATTAATATTATCAAATCCTATCTTTCTGCTTAAATGCCAAGTATCCAAAAACTGCTCCCATGTATGAATCCGCTCCAGACGCTTTAATTCTTCGTTATCTGCAGACTGTAAACCAATACTAAGCCGATTAATCCCTAGACTTTTGTAAGTCATCAGCTTTTCTTCTGTAAGAGTGCCCGGATTACACTCTACCGTAATTTCTGCAGTGGCTTCTACAGTAAAACTATCATAAATCTGCTGAAAAATTTGTTTCATATCCTCAGATGTGAGAATGGAGGGTGTGCCTCCTCCCACAAAAATTGTGGTCAGTGTATACTTCCCTCCATAAACTTGTCCTAATGCAGTAATTTCATGACACAATGCCTGTACATACTGTACCTGCGTCTTGCGCCCACTCGGTGCCGATAAGAAATCACAGTAAGCACATTTTTTCACACAAAACGGAATATGAATATATAAACTTAATTTCTCTTTCTTATTCATAAACGGACCGTATCTTATTTCTCATCTAACTTCAAAACGCTCATGAATGCCTTCTGAGGAATCTCCACATTTCCAATCATGCGCATACGTTTCTTTCCTTCCTTCTGCTTTTCCAACAGCTTCTTTTTACGTGTGATATCACCACCATAACATTTTGCCAAGACATCCTTTCTCATAGCACGTACCGTCTCTCGAGCAATAACCTTGCTGCCAATAGCTGCCTGAATTGGAATCTCAAAAAGCTGTCTGGGTATTTCTTCTTTTAATTTCTCGCACATCTTGCGTCCACGTTCATAAGCACTGTCTGCAAAAACAATGAACGATAATGCATCCACTTCCTCACGATTCACAAGAATATCCAACTTCACTAACTCACTGCGCTCATACCCCTTCATCTCGTAGTCAAAGGAAGCATAACCACGGGAACGTGATTTCAATGCATCAAAGAAATCGTAAATAATTTCATTCAGCGGCAAATCATAGCGAAGAACAGCTCTTGTCTCTTCAATATACTCCATGCCCTGATAAATACCACGGCGTTCCTGACACAAATCCATGATAGCACCAATAAACTCGGAAGTTACCATAATTTCTGCTGACACATATGGCTCTTCCATATAAGAAATTTCAGAGGGGTCAGGCATATTGGATGGATTTGTCAGTTCTATCATCGTGCCGTCAGTCTTGTGAATATGATACACAACGCCTGGTGCCGTAGTCACCAAATCCAAATTATACTCACGCTCCAAGCGTTCCTGAATAATCTCCAAATGCAGCAATCCCAAAAATCCACAGCGAAATCCAAAACCCAATGCAATAGAGGTTTCTGGCTCAAAGAAAAGAGAAGCATCGTTGAGCTGCAATTTTTCCAACGCATCCCGCAAATCAGGATACTTTGCACCGTCAGCAGGATACAAACCACAATAAACCATTGGCGTCACTTTCTTGTATCCCGGCAACGGCTCTTTTGCCATATTGTCCACACGCGTGATGGTATCACCTACACGTGTATCCTTTACATTTTTGATGCTGGCGGTTAAATATCCAACCATACCCGCTGACAGCTCTTCGCATGGAATAAACTGTCCTGCACCAAAATAACCTACTTCAACCACATCTGCCTCAAAGCCTGTCGCCATCATATGAATCCTTGTACCCTTGGAGATACGACCCTCCTTGACACGGAAAAAGACAATCACACCTTTATAAGAATCGTAAACAGAGTCAAAAATCAATGCTTTCAACGGCGCATCTGGATCTCCTGTCGGAGCTGGAATTTTAGTCACAATCTGCTCTAACACTTCCTCTACATTAAGTCCTGTCTTTGCGGAAATCTGAGGGGCATCCTGTGCTTCAATGCCAATGATATCTTCTATTTCGTTGATAACACGCTCTGGATCAGCGCTGGGCAAGTCAATTTTGTTAATTACTGGAAAAACATCCAGATTGTGATCCAATGCCAAATAGACATTGGCAAGAGTCTGCGCCTCAATGCCCTGTGCTGCATCGACCACCAACACTGCACCATCACAGGCTGCCAAACTTCTGGACACCTCATAATTAAAATCTACATGTCCAGGAGTATCAATTAAATTAAATATATATTCATTTCCATCCTTCGCCTTATAAATGGTGCGAACAGACTGCGCCTTAATTGTAATTCCACGCTCACGCTCTAAATCCATGTTGTCAAGCACCTGTGCCTGCATCTCTCGGCTAGTCAAAAGACCTGTCATCTCAATGATACGGTCCGCCAAGGTTGATTTTCCATGATCAATGTGAGCGATAATGCAGAAATTGCGGATTCTGCTTTGTTCTGTATTTCCCATATTATTTTAATCCTCCAATATTTTCTAGATATTCAGCCAAATCAAACAGTAATTGCATCATTGTAGATATTCACGATAGCATAAGACTTGTATCGAAACTTATTATATGATACCAAAGTCAAAAGGTCATCCATTTCATACTTGCATGAAAATGGATTTCATTAGTTTGCTTGCATTTTTAGATTCCGTAACAAACATATTACCTAAACACTGAAAACGGTTTGCATGTGAGTTTTCGCCGCAAAATTATAACATAAAATGTGTATATTTTCAACCGTTACATATGTATCATTTTATAATTTACGCTATCCATCCCACTCTTAATACTCAAGGGCACAGGTGGAGTAAGTTTTTCGCACATCTATTGTAAAAATGTTAAAAGGGCAAATCCCAAGATTTACCCTTAACTTAATAATTTTAAAATTAATTAAATGACGGAGCCCGTGAGGGCTCCGTTTTTTACGGCAAATACAGGTTATAGCATAGTAACCCAATTTTCTTACTCCACCGTTTCTAGTTCAGCAATATCCATCTCATCCTCAGAGGTTTCGATGGTCTCAACTGTCTCCACATCTTGAGAAGCTTTCTCTGTTTTTACTGCCTCGGACATCTCCGACTCTGCTTCCTCATCTATAGGCATTACTTTCTTTACTCTCAGCAGTTCCACCAACTGACGCTGTAAGGCCAAGATTTCTTTCAATTCAGAAGCTTTCCATTTCATTTCATCGTAGATTTTATTTAGCATATCGTTATACTTTTTATCCAACTGCGCCTTCTGTTCTTTCCATTCCTCACATTTGCTGTAGTCATAGCCTTCCTGCTCTATTTCCTTCCAAGCTTTAGTAAAGAAAATAAATCGCTTCTCTTTCTTCTCGACCTCTCGATAAATCGCTCTCGGTGCTGGACAAGTTCCTAATTTTTCTATTTCTTCCTGCACTGAGCTTCGCTCATGATCTAACTTTGCCTGAATAGAATTTACAGATGTCAGATAATCTTTCAGCAAGGTATTCATTTCATTTTCCAATGTATCTATCTGATTCAGAGCCTTTTGAATATTTTTCATGCTTTCGCTTAATACCTGTTCTTTTAAAGCAACTTCATCTTCATATTTCTTTTTCAGTTCCATAAGCTCCTCCTTTGACTAGAGTGGATTAGTTGTTCATATGTCTCTGCTCTAAATCTTCCTCAGAAAAACATTCAGAAATAGCAGCCCCCGGTGCTACCATCGGGAATACCTTTTCATCCTTTCCAATCATACATTCTACTAAAACTGGCACACCGTTCTGACTCCATTCCATAGCTTCCTTCATGATAGGCTCTACTTCCTCGCAGGTATTAATACGAAATGCCTTCGCACCCATCGCTTCCGCCAGCTTACAGAAGTCTACCTTATCCTCCAAAACAGTAGCCGAATAACGCTTTCCATAGAATAAAGTCTGCCACTGACGAACCATACCAAGTACCTTATTATTCATAACAACTTCAATAATTGGCACCTCATAACGAGTAGCGGTAGCGAGTTCGTTCATGTTCATGCGGAAGCACCCATCACCAGCAATGTTAAATACCAATTTATCTGGACGACCAATTTTGGCTCCGATGGAAGCACCGAGACCATAACCCATGGTTCCCAAACCACCAGAAGTTAAAAGTACTCTTGGCTTTCTATACTTGTAGTACTGAGCTGCCCACATCTGATGCTGTCCAACTTCCGTACAGATAATGGCATCACCCTTTGTCATCTCATACAATTTTTCCATTACATACGGACCAGTCAGCACATCCTTTGGATAGGTCATTGGATACTTTTCCTTGATATACTCAATTTCCTGCATCCAGTCCTTATGACTCTGCTGAGTCAGCTTTGCATTCAAAATCTCCAACACAGACTTAATGTCGCCGATAATGGAAGCATGTGTCTTGATATTTTTGTCGATTTCTGCTGGATCTACATCAATCTGCAAAACTTTTGCCTCTGGAGCGAACTTCTTTGCATTTCCGTAAATACGGTCACTGAAACGAGAACCAATAACAATCAGCAAGTCGCAGCGGGATACACCGAAGTTTGCTGTTTTTGTACCATGCATACCCAACATACCCACATATCTTGGATCCTCACCGTCAAAAGCACCTTTGCCCATCAAGGTATCGGTAACAGGTGCATCCACCTTGTCTACAAACTCAGCCAGCTCGGACGATGCACCAGAAAGAACAGCACCACCACCAACAAAAACAAATGGCTTCTTAGCTGCGTGAATCATGGCAACCGCTCTCTCCACATCTGCACTCTCGATGGTAGAAGTCACTCTCTTAATAATTTCTGGAGTCTTTGGTGTGTATTCAGCCTTATTGGATGTTACATCCTTTGTGATATCAATGAGTACTGGACCTGGACGTCCCTCCTTTGCAATACGGAAAGCACTGCGGATTACATTCGCCAAATCGTCTACTTTTTTTACAATGTAATTATGCTTGGTGATTGGCATAGTCACACCGGCAATATCAATTTCCTGGAAGGAATCCTTACCCAGTAAGTTAACACCTACGTTGGCAGTGATTGCTACAATCGGAATAGAATCCATGTAAGCTGTTGCGATACCTGTAACTAAGTTGGTGGCACCAGGACCAGAGGTAGCCATACAAACACCTACCTTACCTGTCGCTCTGGCATAACCATCAGCTGCATGGGCAGCTCCCTGCTCATGCGATGTCAAAATATGTCTAATTTCTCCTGAGTGTTTGTACAACTCATCATAAATATTTAAAATACAGCCACCCGGATAACCAAATACGGTGTCTACTCCTTGCTCTTTCAAACATTCAACCACAATCTGAGAACCTGTTAATTGCATATGATTTCCTCTTTCCTTTATTTTCTTTTATGTATATGAAACTTTCTCATTATTTCTTTACTTCCAAAATAGCCCCACGATTTGCAGATGTCACTAAGGAAGCATATCTTGCCAAATATCCAGTAGTAATCTTAGGCTCTCTTGGCTGCCATTTTGCCTTTCTCTCAGCTAATACCTCATCAGATACATCTAATTCCAGCTTATTTTCAGGAATATTAATTTTGATGATATCACCTTCCTCTACCAATGCAATTGGACCTCCAACCGCTGCCTCTGGAGAGACATGTCCGATACTTGCACCTCTGGAAGCACCACTGAAACGACCGTCGGTAATCAATGCGACAGAGGAGCCAAGTCCCATACCTGCGATAGCGGAAGTAGGATTGAGCATCTCTCTCATACCCGGACCTCCCTTTGGTCCCTCGTAACGAATGACTACCACATCACCAGCCACAATCTTGCCGCCCTTGATAGCGGCAATGGCATCTTCCTCACAGTCAAAGACTCTTGCTGGTCCTTCATGTACAAGCATTTCAGGCACAACAGCTGAGCGCTTTACCACACCAGAATCCGGTGCCAAATTTCCCTTCAACACAGCAATGCCACCGGTCTCGCTGTATGGATGCTCAATCGGACGAATGACCTCTGGGTCTCTGTTGACACAGCCTGCAATGTTTTCTCCCACAGTCTTTCCTGTTGCTGTAATCAAATCCGTGTAAAGCAGTCCCTTTTTATTTAATTCATTCATAACTGCATAGATACCGCCAGCTTCATTAAGCTGCTCCATGTAGGTCGGACCAGCTGGTGCCAGATGACACAGATTTGGTGTGCGGCTGCTGATTTCATTTGCAATATCCAGATTGATTTCCACACCGGCCTCATGAGCGATAGCTGGCAAATGGAGCATCGTGTTGGTAGAGCATCCCAAAGCCATATCCACCGTCAACGCATTCAAAAATGCCTTCTCCGTCATGATATCTCTTGGACGAATATTTTTCTCCAACAGTTCCATAATCTTCATACCAGCATGTTTTGCCAAAATCAGACGGTCAGAATAAACTGCTGGAATGGTACCATTTCCGCGAAGTCCCATACCAATCGCTTCCGTCAGACAGTTCATAGAATTAGCAGTATACATACCTGAACAGGAACCACAGGTAGGACATACATTATTCTCAAAGTTGACGACCTCTTCCTCTGTCATAGTACCTGCTGCATAAGAACCTACTGCCTCAAACATAGAAGAAAGACTGCGCTTCTTGCCATTGACATGACCTGCCAACATTGGACCACCGCTGACGAAAACGGTAGGGATGTTAAGGCGAGCAGCTGCCATTAAAAGTCCTGGCACATTCTTATCACAGTTTGGAACCATAACCAGACCATCAAACTGATGTGCAATTGCCATAGCCTCGGTGGAGTCAGCAATCAAATCTCTTGTTACCAGAGAATACTTCATACCTACATGTCCCATAGCAATACCATCACAGACGGCAATGGCTGGGAAGACGACTGGGACACCGCCAGCCAAGGCAACACCCTGCTTGACGGCTGCTACTATTTTATCCAGATTCATATGACCTGGCACAATTTCATTGTAAGAGCTGACAATACCAATCATTGGCTTCTTCAGTTCTTCCTGGGTAAATCCAAGAGCATGGAACAGAGAACGATGGGGTGCCTGCTGCATACCTGTCTTAACTGCATCACTCTTCATAATACGTTTATCCTCCTACTTCTATATTTTCATACTCGCCGCTCGCAGTTTATGTTTTGTTCCACTCAGCAACCTCCCAAACCATTTATTTCCTTTCTTGAATCATACTTTCACTCAGAAATTGTTTGGCATGGGTGGGAGTTTACTTCGCTCCACAAAAATAATACTGCTCGGGCTCGAATATACGATTATAAATAACTATAATTTGTTTCAAAACACAATTTTCTTTATTATATTTTGACACCTTACCTAAATCAATTATAGATAATTGCAGATTAAATCACCCATCTCTGTGGTACTAACCTGCCTGCATCCTTCTGACATAATATCGATAGTGCGATAACCGTCTGACAATACTGCCTTCACTGCTGCCTCAATGGCATCTGCCTCCTTGTCTAAATCAAAGGAGTAGCGCAGCATCATAGCTGCCGACAGAATCGTAGCAATTGGGTTTGCAATATTTTTGCCTGCGATATCTGGTGCGGAACCGTGACTTGGTTCATAGAGACCGACTTTTCCTGCACCTAAACTTGCACTAGAGAGCATACCGATGGAACCTGTAATCATGCTTGCTTCATCTGACAGAATATCACCAAACATATTCTCTGTCAAGATGACATCAAATTGTCCCGGATTCATGACTAGCTGCATTGCACAATTGTCTACTAACATATGCTTCAAAGTCACTTCTGGATAATCCTTTGCTACTTCCTCCACTACCTTTCTCCAAAGTCTGGAAGAATCTAATACATTTGCTTTATCCACGCTGATAACATTCTTTCTGCGCTTCATGGCAATATCAAATGCTTTGATGGCAATACGACGAATCTCATTCTCATCATAATTCAGTACATCCGTTGCCTTCAACACGCCGTCTACCATCTCTGTTTTTCTATCTCCAAAATAAAGTCCGCCTGTCAACTCTCTCATGATAACCATATCAAAGCCGTCACCAATAATTTCCTCCTTCAAGGGGCAAGCTGCCTTCAGCTCATCATACAAGTAGGCTGGACGAATGTTGGCAAAGAGTCCCATTCCCTTGCGAATACGCAGCAAACCTGCCTCTGGGCGCAAGTTTGGTGCTACTGCATACCAACGAGAGTTGCCCACATTGCCGCCAACAGCTCCCAAAAGAACTGCATCTGCTGCCTTGGCACGAGCTAAGGTTTCATCTGTCAGTGGACTGCCATAAGCATCGATGGAACATCCACCCATCAACAAGGTTTCATATGTAAACTCATGTCCGTTTAATGTTGCTGTTTTATCTAAGACTTTTTTTGCTTCCGCTACAATTTCTGGTCCAATTCCATCTCCCGGAATCAATGCAATATGAAAATTCATTTTTTACCTCCAATGCCAGATCACACTGGCTTCTTTTCCTATAAAATCCAATCGTTATACTACCTCGCAAAATTGCCGCATTTACGAAAGGATATTTTATATATCTTAGAACATAATAGCAAATTTTTCAACCGTTGTCTAAGGTCTTTCTATATATTTTTGGAATTTTCGATATAACTCATTTTTATAGATAATGGGATTTGATATAACATTACTGCATAATCTATTCTGCTAACAAGAATTACTTCTAAACGACATAAAAAAGTATCATGCCACTTTTGCATGACATGATACCTAGAAAAACCTATGGCAGACACCCCAGCACCTTTTCCTTAAAAGACCCACTGCTGTGCCATCTTCCTATCAAATGGGAGGCTGGATTCCATTTCAGCCAATCCTCTCCTTTCATATCATAACACGATTCCATATTTTTTAAGCATTTTGCAAAACCTTATGTTTTCTATGATTACAGTACTATTCTTAAAACGTCATTATTATTTTTTATACAAAAAAATTAACTTTTTTGTATAAAATAAATAAAAACCAACTGCTGCCACCTTTTACGATGCAGCAATTGGTTTTATACACTTTTTTTAACTCACACTCGGTAAATAGAAATGAGTGAATCTTGGTTATTGTAATTAAACCTCTGCGTTCTTTGCTGGCTTTTCAACCTGCACGATTGCTGCCTTCTGCATTGGAATACGGCAGTTCTTGTTATTACCGAACTCAACGATTACGGTATCGTCGGTCACATCAATAATCTCGCCATAAAAACCAGCGGTTGTCAAAACATAATCGCCGATTTCCAAAGCTGCCTGCAATTCCGCTTTTTCCTTCTGCTCCTTCTTCTGAGGACGAATTAAGATGAAGTAGAAAATGGCAATCATGACAACGATATAAATCAAAGTCATACCAAGTCCCATACCTGCGCTTCCTGTCAGTGCTAAAAACATATGTGTTACCTCCTAAAGTATTTTTTATTCCTCTCCTGCTTCTATAGCAGCTAAGGTCTCCTGTTTGAACTCCTTGTAGCGGTGTTCTTCGATTGCAGAGCGAATTTGCTCCATCAAATGATTATAATAATAGAGATTATGGAGCACCAAAAGTCTCATGCCCAACATCTCCTTTGCCTTCAGCAGATGTCTGATGTAAGCTCTGCTATAATTTTTACAAGCAGGACACTGGCATCCTTCTTCGATAGGACGCATATCCTTCTCATACTTGGCATTGTTAAGATTCATCTTGCCGTGAGCGGTGTAAGCATGTCCATGACGACCATTTCTTGACGGGTAAACACAATCAAAGAAATCCACTCCTCGGTCGACCGCTTCTAAAATATTGGCTGGCGTACCTACTCCCATCAGATAAGTTGGCTTATTCTTCGGTAGATGAGGTACGGTCACATCTAAAATACGATACATATCTTCATGCGTCTCACCCACAGCTAAACCACCGATTGCATAGCCATCCAAATCTAATTCGGCTATCTCCTGTGCATGGGCAATACGGATATCCTCCAGAATACCGCCCTGGTTAATGCCAAAGAGCATCTGATGAGGATTGACTGTGTCTGGAAGACTATTTAAACGCTCCATCTCCGCCTTGCAGCGCTTTAGCCAGCGGGATGTACGCTCCACTGACTGTTGGATGTAGGGACGCTCCGCCAAAGCTGGTGGACACTCATCAAATGCCATGGCGATAGTAGAACCAAGATTGGACTGAATCTGCATGCTTTCCTCTGGTCCCATAAAAATTTTTCTTCCATCGATGTGGGAGCTGAAGTAAACGCCCTCTTCCTTTATTTTTCTCAAACTCGTCAAAGAAAATACCTGAAACCCTCCGGAGTCAGTCAAAATTGGTCTATCCCAGTTCATAAACTTGTGAAGACCACCCAATTCCTTAATGGTCTTGTCACCAGTACGCACATGCAAGTGGTAGGTATTAGAGAGTTCTACCTGAGTGCCAATCTCTTTCAAATCTGTTGTGGATACGGCACCTTTGATGGCCGCCACCGTACCCACATTCATAAATACAGGTGTCTGAATGGTACCGTGAACTGTCTCAAGTTGTCCACGTTTCGCCATTCCATCGGTTGTAATAATTTTATACATATCTATTTCCTACTATATTATGCTGTCTTTCTTGGAAATTTCTTCTTCATGACATACCACATATTACCTGTCACGCATACAGAAGAATAAGTACCGCAGATAATACCGATAATTAAAGGCAGTGCAAAATCACGGATACTGGTGACACCGACAATGTACAGTACAATAACCATGACAACTGTTGTCAAAGAAGAATATACTGTTCTAGTCAAGGTCTGTGTGATAGATGTATTCACAACCTCAGTCAAATCAGCCTTTGCCATAACACCTAAATTCTCACGAATACGGTCAAAGATAACAATCGTGGCATTGATCGAGTAACCTACAATCGTCAGCATACATGCCACAAAAGTATTTCCAACAGACCATCTAAACATGACATAGAACAATACAGTAACTAAAATATCATGAATCAATGCCAAAATTGCACTGGAGGCAAACTTAATGTCTTTGAAACGGAACAGAATATAAATCAGCATCAAAATGGTTGCTACAATAATGGAAATGATTGCATCCTGACTCATCTCCTTGCTGACACTGGCACTGATATTTTCATTGGTAATCAAAGACTCATCCACGCCAAAGTTTTCTGCTAAAGCCTCATAGAGAGCAGTTCTCTGCTCCACTGTCAAGGTATTGGTCTTGATAACAACTTCATTGGTGCCCACAATCGGTGTAAAAATTGCTCCTACGCTGCCAATTGCATCCTCGATGACTGGGCGGACATCATTCTCCAAGTTGTTGATGTCCATCTCCTCGTTGAAGGTGACATTAGTGGAAGTACCACCCTTAAACTCCAGACTATAGTTAAAAGCATCTCCCGTAGTCGCCTTGGAATATACCATACCCAACAAAGCAGCTGCCACTAAAACACCGGACAATCCAAAGAATACTGCCTTCTTTCCAACAAAATTGATGGTCTTTAAACGAATATTTTTACCAAACTGCTTCGCATTGTTTGCAATTCCCAAATCAAAAAATGCATTCAGTATAAAACGGGTGACAATCAACGCAGTAAACATAGAAACTACAATACTGATTGCCAGGGTCTGTGCAAAGCCCTTGACAGTACCAGATGCGAGGAAGTACAATACTGCAGCTGCAACCAGGGTAGTGATATTTCCGTCTACAACCGCAGAAGTAGCCTTGTCAAAACCATTCTTGATGGCAGTCTTTACAGACATATCCGCTTCAAGTTCCTCACGAATACGAGAAAAGATAATAATATTTGCATCCACCGCCATACCAATACCAAGAATAATACCTGCAATACCTGACAGAGTCAGTGTCACTTCAAAGGCACTCAACAGCACAATCATCAAAGCTACATACAACGTCAAAGCCAAGTCAGCTGCAATGCCTGGAACACGGTAAATAGCAATCATGAAGATGATAAGCAGGATAAAACCAATCACTCCTGCCATTAAACTGCTGGAAACGGCATTGGCACCCAACTCAGCACCTACGACACTGGAGTAGTCTTCTTCTAATTCCAGACGAAGCGCGCCGATACGAATAGTAGCCGCTAAATTTTGTGCATCTTCCAAACTGGACATACCTGTGATACTGCACATACCACCTGTGATATGGCTCTGTACTGTTGGAGCACTGACAGTCTCACCATTGTACACAATGTAAATCGGAGCTTTATCTTCCACCAAAAGTTCTGTTGCCTTGGAAAAAATTTCCGCCCCCTGATCATTCAATGTTAAGCTAACTTCATAGCTGATAGCACCTGTGTTCTGATTTTGTGTAGATACACCCTGAGCATCCTTAATCGAATTACCGTCCATAATGGCGATACCGCTGTAGCTCTCCCAAGAAAATTCTTCCCCATCTAACTGATCCGCATACTCCGAATCAACCACAAAATACAGAGTACCTGGCTCGCCCAGCTCTGCTAAAATAGCATTGGCATCCGTAGCACCTGGAATATCAATCGTGATACGGTCCTCCCCTGAAGTGTAAACTTTTGCCTCGGTGGAATAATTTTCCACACGTTTCTGCAAACGATACACGGTATCACTCAAGTCCTCTGCAGAAGGATTTTCCTCCACAATGTGATAGGTGATGCTGACACCACCTGCCAAGTCCAGACCGCGATTAATATTATAAATGCTGCCTGCCCCTGTCGAATCCACTCCGGCGATGGCTGTATATACAATTGCTGCCAAAATAACAACAAAAACCACCAGACGGATAATTCCATTCTTCTTTGACTTCATTTCTGTCTCTCCTTATTTTGATAAACTTTGGTAAAGATTCAGCCAACATGAACTATTTTGCTCCGTAGAGCATTTGGGTCGCTAAACAACTCCAACATACAGGACAACTGACTGAATGATTCCCTATTTGGAAGTGAATGAATCACTCTTCCTCCTCATCCTCTGCCAAGGCAGCTTTAATCATGATAGCACACTCGACACGTTTGCGCTCCATCTCACAGCCAATATCATAGGCATCTGTGATGCAGCCATGAAATTGATAGGAATTTGCTGCACAGCCGCCGCTGCAGTAAAACTTTGCAAAGCAATTTTGACATTTTTCTTTTGCATAAACATTGCAAAGCTTAAATTCATCGCGACAAGCCGTATTCGTAATTCCCTCATCCACATTACCCAGCAAAAATTCCTCGTTCCCCACAAATTGATGGCAGGGATATAAATCCCCCCAAGGAGTCACTGCCAAATACTCGGTGCCCGAACCACAGCCCGACATGCGCTTATACACGCAAGGTCCCTGCTGCAAATCTATCATAAAATGGAAGAAATTGAATCCATTTCCCTCTTTCGCACGTTTAATGTACTCCAATGCCAGCTTATCGTACTCTTCCATAATTTTAGGAAGGTCTTCCTCGCGAATGGCATAAGATGCCTCTGGTGGTGCTACCACTGGTTCCATAGACATCTGCTTAAATCCCAAATCCGCATAATGAATTACATCATCTGCAAAATCCAGATTTTCATGAGTAAAGGTACCTCTGACATAATACTTGTCCTGATGACGGCTTTCTGCAAATTTCTGAAACTTTGGTACAATTAAATCGTAGCTGCCTTTCCCATTCCTAAAAGGACGCATACGGTCATTGACTTCCTTTCTTCCGTCCAGACTCAGCACCACATTGCCCATCTCACGATTACAAAATTCCATAATTTCATCATTAAGCAGCACACCATTGGTCGTCAGAGTAAAGCGAAAATTTTTATCATAAATCTTTTCCTGTTCACGGCCATACTCTACCAGCTGCTTAACCACTTCCCAATTCATAAGAGGCTCACCGCCAAAGAAATCCACCTCCAGATTTCTGCGGTTACCCGAGTTGGCAATCAAGAAATCCAATGCCTTCTTGCCCACCTCAAAACTCATCAAAGCACGTCGGCCATGGTACTCGCCTTCCTCAGCAAAACAATACTTACAAGCCAAATTACAGTCATGAGCAATATGAAGACAGAGTGCTTTCACAACTGTCTTTCTCTTCTTAAAATCAATAACATGGGCACGATAAATATCCTCGGTGAAAAGCATCTCTGCATCTTTCAACTCTTTCACCTGCTCCCACGCGTCTTCCACATCTTCTTTACTATACTTGTCAGACAACGCTTCCACAATGGATGTCTCATCCTGCTCTTCAAATAATGGGATTACATCATAAACGACATCATCCACTACATGTACTGAGCCAGAATGGATATCCAGCACGATGTTATATCCATTACTCTTATACTGATGAATCACAATTCTCTCTCCTAACTTTCTGCTAATACTTTATGTTATAATACCAGGGGCAAAAGACCATTTGACTCCAATATCATATTATCTTTATCACACTGTCTGTACTTCAAACTTTGCACATTGAAAACCGAGGCTGCAATTCCATCCAACTGCACCCTCGGCTTTTTCTGTTTAACCTAACAAATTACTTATTCTCGCAGCTCTGATTTCCTACAGTACAGGATGTCTTACATGCGGACTGGCAAGATGTCTGGCACTCACCACAGCCACCCTTCTTTAAGGTGTTCTTCAAGGTGTTTGTTGTCAAAGTTTTTACTCTTTTCATCGTAAAATCCTCCTTATATGAAAATATTTTTTAGGCATACGTGAACTATTATAACATACCCTTCCTAAATTGAAAAGATATTTTTACATTTTTTACTTGTACATATCATTGAAAAAGCTTTGTCTTTTTCAATCTATTCCTCTGTCGTTTCTTTTTCCTTCAAAACAACGTACACCATATCAATACGATTTTTGTCCACCTTCTCTACCGTGAAAACAGCATCCTCATTCTCAATCTGTTCTCCTTCCTTCGGCAAATGATCCAGACGTTCAATCATATATCCACCAAGGGTATCATATTCCTCAGACTCCAACTCAATCTCCAATACTTCATTGATTTCATCAAGATGCGCTGAGGCAGAAATCATGTAAGCATTTTCACCAACTGCACGAATCTCATCAACTTCGTCCTCATCATACTCATCACGAATGTCTCCTACAATCTCCTCAATCAAATCTTCAAAGGTAATTAACCCTGCCGTCGTACCGTACTCATCCAGCACTATCGTCACAGAAGATTTTTTCAGTTTCATATCATGCATAATTTCGGAGGTACGTTTAAATTCGTAGGCATAATAAGGTTCTCGCAGATAATTTCGTATGGAAAAAGGAGTTCCCTCTTTATATAAGAGTAAGTCTTTCATATTGATGATACCAATAACATCATCAATACTCTCCTCATAAACAGGCAGTCGCGTATAGCGCTCTTCTTTAAAAATATTTAACAATTCCTCATAGCTCATATCAACCTGAGCAAACACCATATCAATTCGTGGAACCATCACATCTCTTGCTCGAGAATCTCCAAAATCTACCACATTGTTAATCATCTTTCGCTCATCACTTTCGATAACACCATCCTCATGGCTTACATCCACAATCGTACGCAGTTCACTCTCAGTCATGGTATTATTTTTTTCATCAGGATCCGTACCCATTAAGCGAATAAAGCCACGAGACAACTTATTTACTACAAAAATAACTGGTGTAAACAACACCATTAAAATATGAATCGGTCTTGCATACTTTAATGCCATTGACTCAGCATGAATAGTCGCCATTGTTTTTGGAGAAAGCTCACCAAAAATCAAAATCAGCAAGGTTAAAAGACCTGTTGCAATGGCAGCACCACTGCTTCCGAGCAATTTATCAGCAAGCAAGGTTGCGACAGATGATGCAGACAAATTGACAATGTTGTTGCCAATCAAAATTGCACCTAACATTTTGCTCTGATCTTCCAAGACCTTTTCCAATGTAATAGCCCTTTGATTTCCCTCCTCTGCCAAAGTACGGATACGAATACGATTGCAGGTAATAAGTGCTGTCTCTGCAGATGAAAAAAAAGAAGATAACAGCAGGAACACAACTAAACATCCTAGTTGTATGACGTCACTTGAGTCCAAAATTTTCACTCCTATAAAATTTTATTGTCGGCCTTACAGCTTTCATTCACCAGAAGCTGTTTCCTCGGCTAAAATGAACGGCCAGCTTTCATTTCCGCCGTTAATGTAAATAAAAAATATGAAACATTCCGATTTTAGCATGAAATTGAAGTTTATGCAATAAAATTATAGAAAGCTTTTCAGGAGATTCTTATGAAAAACAAATTTCCTATCATTCCGATGATGAAAATACTGCTTCTTTGCTACATAATCACAGCTGTTTTGCTGTCTATTCTGGCCTTCCTTTTGCTGAAATTTAAAATAGCCGATGAACAGCTGACTCTGTTCGCCTACGGCATTTACATGATTGTATGCTTCGTCGGAGGATTCTTAGCAGGAAAACAGTCCTCACAGAAAAAATTTCTGTGGGGACTATTAGAAGGAATTTTATATTTCAGTATTTTGTTGGGCATCTCCTTTCTGATTCAGAAAGAAATGGTCCAAAGTGTGCCCCACATGCTGATTGCTCTCGGACTTTGCAGTGTGAGCGGCATGGTAGGAGGCATGGTCAGCTAAATAAGTATTAAGGGGTCAACATTGCTTTTGACCCCAACATCATTTTGATGCCAAAATCTCTGCCACCAATCGATTTACTGTTGCTGGATCCGCTTTTCCTTTCATAGCCTTCATTGTTTGTCCTACGATAGCACCGGCAGCTTTCTTCTTGCCTGCCTTAAAATCCTCAACAGCCTTTGGATTTTTGTCAATGATACCTTCGATGACACTGCGCAGCGCTCCATCATCACTGACGGTTTTTAATCCATTTTTCTCCACATATGCTACTGGATCCACATCCTCTGCAAACATCATCTCAAACACTTGCTTAGCCACAGTGCTGTTGATTTCTTTCTTATCCACCATAGCAATCAATGCAGCCAGATGCGCTGGAGAAAATCTCAAATTTTCCGGGTCCATACTATGCTCTTTCATCAAACGCATTGTCTCTACCATCAGCCAGTTGGAAACTTTTTTGGGCTGAGCACCACAGGCAATGGTTTCCTCAAACAAATCAGCTAATTTTTTAGTCTCTGTCAAGATATCTGCATCATATTCCGGGAGCTCATACTCCGCAATATACCTTGCCTTTTTTGCATCGCGAAATTCTGGCTGGCGAGCCTTAATCCTCTGAATCCATTCTTCGCTGATAACCAGCGGAACCAAATCTGGCTCTGGGAAATAACGATAATCCTGTGCATCTTCCTTGGAGCGCATAGCATAAGAAGAACCTTTGTTATCATCCCAACGTCTGGTTTCCTGAATCACTGCTTTCCCCGCCTCAATCAAATCAATCTGTCTTTCTCTCTCACCAGCGATTGCTCGAGCGATAGCTTTAAAAGAGTTCAAATTTTTCATTTCAGTACGAGTGCCAAATTTCTCACTGCCTACCTCTCTGACAGACAAATTAACATCAGCACGCATCGACCCTTCCTGCAGCTTACAGTCAGAAGCCCCCAGATACTGAATCGTCAATCTCAATTTATCCAGATAAGCGATAACTTCCTCCGCAGAACGCATATCGGGTTCTGACACAATCTCAATCAGCGGCACACCGGAACGATTGAAATCAACCAATGAACAATCATCCCACTCATCATGAATCAACTTGCCCGCATCTTCCTCCATGTGAATCTCATGAATTCGCACCTGCTTCTTAGTGCCATTCACCTCAATCTCTACATAGCCATCATGACAGATTGGTGCATAGAGCTGAGAAATCTGGTAATTTTGTGGATTATCTGGATAGAAATAATTTTTTCTGTCAAATTTACTGTATCGAGTAATCTGACAATTTGTAGCCAATCCCACTGCCATAGCATACTCTACCACTTGCTTATTCAATACAGGAAGAGAACCCGGCATACCTGTGCAGACAGGGCAGGTGTGGGTATTTGGTGCACCACCAAAAGCAGTGCTGCAGCCGCAAAAAATTTTTGTCTTGGTGGCAAGTTCTACATGAACCTCCAAACCAATTACAGTTTCATATTGTTTTGCCATTTTTTTCTCCTCCTTATTCTTCCACCATGGCAGGTCGCTGATAGGTCTTTGTCTGCTCGAAAGCATAACCGGTACGAATTAATTTCTTTTCTTGGAAACAATCACCAATCAACTGCATACCGATTGGAAGACCTTTGCTGTCCACACCACAGGGAATTGTCATACCCGGCAAGCCTGCCAAATTGACCGAAATGGTATAAATATCGCTCAGATACATCTGAATTGGATTGCTCAAACTTTCTCCCAACTTAGGTGCCGTAGTCGGTGCCGCTGGTGCCACAATAACATCATACTTGGCAAAAGCTTCATCAAAAGCTTTCTTAATCATCGCTTTGGTACGAAGTGCCTTTAAATAATAGGCATCATAGTAACCGGAGCTCAGCACAAAAGAGCCCAGCATAATACGTCTCTTTACCTCTGGTCCAAAACCTTCCGAGCGAGATTTTTTGTACATATTATGAAGACCTTCATAATCCTCGGTACGGTAACCATACTTAACACCGTCAAAACGAGCCAAATTGGAACTTGCCTCTGCGGAAGCGATGACATAGTATGCTGGAATAGCGTAATCCACCAGACTCAAGTCAAACATCTCCACGATAGCACCTTTTTCTTCCAATTTATGAACGGCATTCAAGATTGCTTCCTTGACTTCCACATCTAAACCATCTCCAAAATAATCCTTTGGAATGCCAATCTTCATTCCCTTCACATCATCCACAAGGGCAGAGGTAAAATCATAATCCTCTCTCTTGACACTGGTGCTGTCCTTTGGATCATAGGAGGCAATCGCTT
Organism: Lachnospiraceae bacterium; assembly: GCA_051879015.1. Taxonomy (GTDB): domain Bacteria; phylum Bacillota; class Clostridia; order Lachnospirales; family Lachnospiraceae; genus JBJELF01. The sequence goes on along the minus strand of JBJELF010000040.1, from coordinate 21,157 downwards.
CCAAAATGGTAGCTACATCGGTCACATCCTTTGCCATCGGACCAATCTGATCCAAAGAGGAACCATAGGCAATCAATCCATATCGAGATACGGTACCATATGTTGGTTTCATACCTGTGATACCACAGTAAGAACAAGGCTGACGAATGGAGCCACCCGTATCAGAACCTAATGCATAAGAGCACTCCTGTGCTGCCACCGCTGCCGCAGAACCTCCAGAGGAACCACCTGGCACATGCTCCGGGTTCCATGGATTTTTTGTCTCACCAAAGGCTGATGTTTCTGTGGTACTTCCCATGGCAAACTCATCCATATTTGTTTTACCCAAAATCACTGCTCCAGCCTTTTCCAAATTCAACACTGCCTCTGCGGTGTAAGTTGGTACAAAATTATACAAAATTTTTGAAGAGCAGGTAGTCAGCAAGCCTTCCGTACACATATTGTCCTTGATAGCCACTGGCACACCAGCTAACGGTCCGGTCAACTCTCCCGCATCAATTTTTTTCTGAATTTCTTCTGCCTTCTTTAAAGCTGCCTCCTCAGTGACGGTCACATAGCTATGACAGATTGGCTCCGCCTTCTTGATATTTTCCAGAGCCGCCTTAGTAGCTTCCACCACGCTGACTTCTCCTGCTTTTATTTTCTTTCCCAGCTCTACTGCTGTCAAACTCATCCAATTCATCGCAAGAATCCTCCTACTCTACTGTCTTCGGAACTTTAAAGCTGCCGTCTTTTTCTTCTGGCGCATTGGCCAAAATAGCATCTCTTGTGTCTGCATTTGTGACAATATCCTCACGAAATACATTATTTACTGGAAATACATGGCTCATAGGCTCCACTCCTGTGGTATCCAACTCATTGAGCTTATCAATGTAATCCAACATACTGCCCATATCCTTCTTAGCAGCCTCCTTTTCTTCATCAGAAAGCTCCAGCTTTGCAAGAATTCCTACATATTCAATCGTCTCATCTGAAATAATATTTGCCATTCTTTTTTCCTCTCTGCTGAACTATCAACCTTTATGGATAGCAGCTCTCTTTCTCATAGTGGGATCCAAAATCTTCTTGCGGATTCGTAAACTCTTGGGAGTGATTTCCAAAAGTTCGTCTGTCTCAATAAAGTCCAAACACTGCTCTAGACTCATCACCTTTGGAGTAGTCAGCTTTAATGCATCATCGGAACCAGAAGCGCGGGTGTTTGTCAGCTGTTTTTTCTTGCAGACATTGACCTCGATATCCTCGCCACGACCATTCTGCCCTACAATCATACCGCCATAAACCTTTTCTCCAGCACCGATAAACAAAGTTCCACGTTCCTGAGCATTAAACAGACCATAGGTGACAGAAGTACCTGTCTCAAAGGCAATCAGAGAACCTTGTTTTCTGTAAGCAATCTCACCCTTATATAAATCATATCCATCAAAAATTGTATTCATAATACCATTTCCTTTGGTATCCGTCATAAAATCACCACGATATCCAATCAAACCTCTCGATGGGATAGAAAATTCAAGTCTGGTATATCCTCCATTGCCCTCGCTCATACCCATCAGCTCACCTTTGCGGCTGCTCAGCTTTTGAATGACATTGCCTGAAAATTCCTCTGGCACATCAACATAAACTAACTCCATAGGCTCAAGAAGTCGATTTCTCTCATCACGCTTGGTCAACACCTCCGCCTTGCTGACTGCAAACTCATATCCCTCACGTCTCATGTTCTCAATCAATACGGACAAGTGAAGCTCACCACGACCAGATACCTTAAAACACTCGGTTGATTCTGTCTCCTCCACACGCAAAGATACATCGGTGTTCAGCTCACGGAATAATCGGTCACGCAGATGTCTGGATGTGACAAATTTACCTTCCTGTCCAGCAAATGGACTGTCATTTACCATAAACTGCATAGCAATGGTTGGCTCTGAAATCTTCTGGAATGGAATTGCCACTGGGTTTTCCGGAGAGCACAGGGTATCACCGATATGCAGATCCGCAATACCAGAAATCGCTACAATAGAACCAATATTAGCTTCTTTTACTTCGACTTTATTTAATCCATCAAACTCATATAATTTGCTAATCTTTACGTGCTGTCTCTTATCCGGGTCATGATGATTTAAAACCAAACATTCCTGATTTACTGCAATTGTTCCATTATCCACTTTACCGATACCAATACGTCCAACATATTCATTGTAGTCGATGGTACTGATAAGTACCTGAGTACCTGCATCAGGATCTCCCTCTGGCGCTGGAATATGCTCCAAAATAGTCTCAAACAATGGAATCATATTTTCCCTTGGGTCATCCAAATTTTTCATAGCATAACCAGCTTTTGCAGAAGCAAAGACAAATGGACACTCCAGCTGTTCATCATTCGCATCCAAATCCATCAAAAGCTCCAAAACTTCATCAATGACCTCTTCCGGTCTTGCCTCTGGACGGTCAATTTTGTTGATGCATACGATGACGGAAAGATTTAGCTCCAATGCCTTCTGCAGCACAAACTTAGTTTGCGGCATAGCACCCTCAAAGGCATCTACTACCAGAATAACACCATTCACCATCTTCAGCACACGCTCTACTTCACCGCCAAAGTCAGCATGTCCAGGAGTATCAATAATATTGATTTTAGTATTTTTATAATAAATAGCGGTATTTTTAGAAAGAATGGTAATGCCTCTCTCTCTTTCAATATCGTTGGAATCCATGACACGCTCCTGCACTTCCTGATTCTCACGGAACACACCACTTTGCTTCAATAATTCATCCACCAATGTGGTCTTACCGTGGTCTACATGAGCAATAATAGCTACATTTCTAATATCTTCTCTTTTCATATTTTGTCTCCATTTCGTCGCTTTCTGATTCATAATCAAGTAGGGCAGGACTCACCTCCTGCTACTCACTGCGCCGCCCATAGTTGTATTAACAAAAATTTGCCTTACGTGGGCATATGTATATAAAAGCCGAGGCAGAACGCCTCGGCTAATAATTATAGCATATCCAATTTACTTTTCCAATATACAAAAAAACAAAAGAATGTTTTTCTTGATTTATTTTTGTAGCTATTCAGCATAAAATATAAAATATTCTAACACTGGCTTCATTATTTCTTAATATAAACATCACTATAATTTACGCCCAACTGAATTGCCAAATTATGATCTCCCACAAACACATCGATGACTCCTGGAGCAACGCCGCAATCCTCTACCACATACTCTTGTCCATTGAGAACAATAATCGTGCCAAATGGAATCTGAGATGGATTTGCAGCGACCGTTCTTCCAACTACTGGGACTGTTCCCGTAGCAGTATGTGCATTTTTCTTACCTGTACACTGCTCACAGGCACAATAGTAAGTAATCTTGAATGTACCTGCATACTGCAATGAACTACTCTGTTGCTGCTGTGCTGCTATCTCAGCTGCCAATCTTGCCTCTTCCGCTGCTCTTGCCGCTTCTGCTGCCTCAGCTGCTAATCTCGCCTCCTCAGCTAATCTTGCTTCCTCAGCCAATCTTGCCTCTTCCGCTAGTTTTGCTTCCTCAGCCACTTCCTCAACAGTCTTTGCAGAAGAAAATCCATAATCAATATCCAGATAGTCACTTAATACATAACCAACAATTTTATTATCCGTCTTAATTTTCCACCAATCTCCATCGGTAGATACTAAATCGACTGTCTCATCTAAAACGACTACATCTAAAATCTCACTGTCAGTACTCTTTTTCTGTCTCACATTCAGGCTGTCTGCCGTTATAATGCCAACTGGATTTATCTTTCCTTCATAGTATTCTACTGCTTCTTCTCCCAGCAAAATATAGTCTTTGTGAACCCAGCCTTCTACATTTCCAGATTTAATATGTAACCACTCGTCTTCTTCATTCTCTTCTTCGTCTTTTTCTTCTATAATTTCAACCACACCATTCGTGTACAAATATCCCAAAATCTCACTTTTAACACCTGCGCCATCGCGAATATTTAAAATCTCTGCCTTTTCGCTGTTCAGTACGCCATGATTTTCAAAATATAATTGTAATTCTGATTTTGGCTCTTCTTTCTGATTTTCTGTGTTTTCTGCTGTTTCTTTTTTAAGTTTCGAGTTTTCCTCATCAATTTCCTCGCTTGATGTCTTTTTCTCGTCCTTCTGAGCACTCTTCTGTGTTTTCTTTTCTGTCACCAACTCTGTCTCTATGAAAGACTTACTTGACAGCCACTGCGCGATTCCTAAATCAGACTCTTCTTTGATACCATCTGCCAACAATATTTTTGCATATGCCTGTGCATATCCGTCAATATCACTCAAAATATCTTCATCCATGAAACTAAGCTGTGCTGCCATACTGCTCTGGGACTGTACTGCACCGCCTGCGTTCTGTGCGTAAGCTACACCACTGTCCGATATAATCAAAACTGCTGCTGCCAATGTTACACCTGCTGCAGCAAGAAACAATTTATTTCTTCTCATAAAACCTCCTATGTGATACAAAATATAATTTCTCCTTTTCCTTCTTCCATTTTAGCAGAAATTACAATTTTTTTACATTTTTTATGATTTTACAATAATTTGTTACATTTTTATTACGATGTTGATAATATCATTTTATATTTATTTTGTCAAGCATTTCTTCTTTTTTTTAAAGGGAATATTCGCCATTTTTTTCGTAATTTTTGCAAAAAATATCTTTTTTAGCTCAAAAATAAGGAATTGAGATATAGTATCTCAATTCCCTATTTTTTAATTTACTATTTTTTTAATTTACTATTTTTGATAAAAATACTTCCATCTGCGACTTAGAACCAATGGAGGAAGATAAATTATGAAGAAATATGACATCCTGCACTTCATTATCCTTTACAAAATCAATAAAGTTACCCTTGTATGCCCGATAATCCAAGACATATACCGTCTGATAATGATCTACCAAATATGGAGCATAAGCATTTCCGAAGGAATCCTTAATCACAACACAGCTGGAACCATCGCTAATCTTTGGATTTTCAATTACTGTGAACGGGTTATCCCCTCCAATAAAGCAGCTGTACTTATTTCCATGATTATAGTGAGTGACATCATTGATGATATACCATTTCAGTGAGGAACCATCACTCTGTGTCATTTCCATCAAATTTGTGCCTTTTGGCACATAGGCGGTAATCGTATCTGGATTATCCATCAAAATCTTCGTTTGCTCTGTGCCTGCATAGAAGGAACCTGCAAAACCAGTAAACTCCATCTTTTCCAAATCCTCTCGCTTGGTCGGCGTCCATCCTTTTTTCTTGGCAAATTGCTCATAGGCATAATACGCTCCATCCGCAGTCCAGTGATGATCTGTTCTAAAATAAATATATTCCTCTTTGTGAGACTTTAAGACATCATACAGATAAATTGAATTAACTCTTGAGTCCAGAGAACCCAATAAATACAACTCCGCTTTCTGCTCACTGCTGCCATCCAAACTTGTGCGGGTATTTTCATCTATATAAATGCCAAAGGAAGTTGGCACTACCATCGCATATACATTGGCTATTCCATCCAATTCTTCTGCCGCTTGATTGATTGCTTCTATATAAATATCGGCAGCTTCACGAGAAAAGTAATAAATCTCATAGGCAGTCTTTCCCGTTAAATAAATCGCTCCTACCTTCTCTCCCAACACAGCAGGAGACTCTGAAGAAGGTGTTTCATTGTCTTCTGTAGATTCTGCTGCAAAGGTACTGCTCTCTTCCGTCTCTTCCTGAGAATAACTCTCGTCGATTGATTCCACTGATTCCGTTTCTTCTGTTGACTCTGTCTCCTCCGCACTGCTCTCCTCAGTCGACTTTGTCGCTTCACTATCTTCCAACGAAGGAACCGATACATCTGGAATTTCGTCCCCTGTACCCAACTGTCCATGAAGCTGCGTGGTGCGTATTCCATACAATTCCTTTAATTGAGCATTAGCACTCAACAAAATATCCCGATAAGGAAAGGTATCTGCATACCAGAGCGAAACTTGAGAACACCAGCTTCCATCCCAGAAACTTTCCCATGTAAACTCTGGAAACTTTGTCAATTCTCTCTTCTCCAGCTCAGAAACCTGCGGACGCAAGGGCAACATTAATCCTAATATACTAATTACTGCAAACACAAGTCCAAATACAATAATCCCGATTTTCGCTTTCTTGTCTCTCATGATTCTCGCCTCCTCTAAAACTGAAAATACAAAAATGGATTATAGCTGTCTCCAGCCAATGCCATTAAGGAAAGAATCAATAATACTGGAGGAACTAAAATATCAAAGCAATCCACCACAATCCCCCATGCCTTTCCTTCACTGACTGCAGTTATTTTTTTCCATAACTCTTTGAATAACGGTGTAGAGCCTAAAATACAAATAATCATGAAATACAACTGATTTTTCAATATTGTACTAACTTCCAGTGACAGGAAAGTTTCTCCAAAATGGAACATTCTTTTCCATACTGCAGTCATCACCTGAAAATCTTCAAATTTAAAAAGAACCCAGCCGAAATAAATGACTGCCAGAAGATAAATATGTCCCAACGGTTTTACTTTTTCCAAACATTTTCCCCATCCCAACCGCTCGATTGTTAGGAAAAGGAAGAAATACAATCCCCACAACAGATAGTTCCAGCTGGCACCATGCCACAAGCCCGTCAACCCCCACACGATAAATGTGTTGATAATCGTTCTTGCCAAACCTCTGCGGCTTCCGCCTAACGGAATATACACATAATCTCGGAAGAAACTTCCCAGAGAAATATGCCATCTTCTCCAAAACTCCTGCACTGAACGTGCTATGTAAGGATAATCGAAATTTTCTGGATAACGAAATCCCACCATCTTACCCATACCAATCGCCATATCGGAATAAGCCGCAAAATCCAGATAAATCTGGAACATATAAAATAACATACCAATCCATATGGCAGACGGTGAAACAGCTGACACTGCCTCCAAAGTCAATGGAAGAAGCTGATCTGCCACACTGGCACAGCCATTCGCTAAAATCGCTTTCTTCGCCAAACCAATAGAGAATCTTCGAATTCCCTGATAAATCTGCTCCGCATTTACTGTTCTGCGGTCGATGTCTTGTTCCACCCACTCATAACGTACAATAGGTCCTGCAATACACTGATGAAACAATCCCGAATACAATAACAACTTCCAATATTTCTCCTGTGCCTTTACTTTACCCCGATATACATCTACTGTGTAGGACAATAATTGGAAAGTATAAAAAGAAATACCGATAGGCAGAACAATTTCTGGAATCACTTTCGGTACTGAAAAAAATGCATTGGTTGTCTCACACACAAAGCCTGCATATTTAAACACAAACAACATACCAAGCAAAATAACGGCATCACATACTATCCAAAATTTTCTCTTTCCCTGCTGCTCTGCTTTCTCTAGCTGTTTCGCACAGAACCAGCTTACCCAAGTCATAAATACCAGCAAAATCAAAAATCTCGGTCCACCCCATGCATAAAAAAGCAAAGAACTTAACAATAATACAATATTTTTCCCCTTAGTACCTGGAATCAAATAGTACAGGCATAAATGAAAAAATAAAAACAAAAATACGAACAATAAGCTCGAAAAAACCATTTCTCAGCCTCTCTTTCTTTTCATATTGATTTTAAAAGTCCACATTCTTCATATAGATTATTATACTCTATTTTTGGTCAGTTTTTTATTTATTTTTTTACAGTGATTCCATCACATGATGTTGAGGCCAAAAGGTATTCTGACCTCTTGATAGCTATGAATTGCTTCGCACTTTGTGCTCCCTCAATCCAAAAACAAAAACCTTGTGCCGCCTGTGTCCTTTGGATATTAAGTAATGGGCAGTTGACACAAGCACAGAAAATAATTGGCGAATATTATGCTACACAGAATCATAAAATCCGCCAATCAAACTTCAGTCATCCTAAATTGACTTGCCTGCTTTTCAGACATCACCAAACATTCTTCTTTGTCTTGCCGCCTCAAACATTAACACAGATGCTGCTATGGCTGCATTGAGAGACTCCGAGTGTCCTTTCATAGGAATCTTAATATAGGCACTGGCCAATTGAGCGATAGAATCACTCAATCCATTTGCCTCGTTTCCTATCAAAAAGGCCGTCGGCTTTCGATAATCCATTCCATCATAGGATTGCGCTGCACTTAAATGAGCTGCATAGGTAGAAATTCCTGCCGCTTTTACTGCCTGAATGGTCTCCTCCAAAGAATCGGTACAATAAAAAGGAACACGGTAGAGCGAGCCCATAGTAGAGCGAATAGTCTTGGGATTGTAAATATCTACTGTCTCCCGATTCATAATCACGCCTGTAATGCCAGCTGCCTCACCTGCCCGAATCATAGTCCCCAGATTGCCTGGGTCCTGAATGGTCTCTAAAATCAAGAGATGAGCATCCTTTCTCTGAAGCATGGAATCTAAAGTATAAGAAAATTGCTTTGCCACCGCCAAAATTCCCTGAGGAGTTTTGGTATCCGACATATCTTCAAAAACACTATCCTTTACCACCTCATAAGAAATATCCTTCAGCAAGGACAAATTTTCCTGTTTTTTAGCAAAACTCTCTGAGACAAAACACATAACCATACGCTCCTTCGGAAGCTCTTGAAACATTTTCGGTCCTTCCACAATGAACATGCTTTCTTCGCGCCTTGTCTTTGACTTTTTTTGCAGCTGCATCACATAACGTACTTTTGAGTGATTGCTCGTTGTAATCTTGTCCATCATCTATCCCGTCTATTTGATAATTACTGTCTAATCAATAACTTACTGATCTGATACTGATAGTCAGAGATATCCTTCTTCATCTGCAATGCCTCAATGATGTCGTAGTCTACATACTCACCATTCTGATAGCCAACAACACGGTTCGACTTGCCTTCACAGAGAAGTTCCACTGCTCTCGCACCCATAATAGAAGCATGCATTCTATCCTGACAAGTTGGACTGCCGCCTCTTTGCATATGTCCTAAAATAGTCGCACGAGTTTCAATGCCAGTAGCTGCCTCAATACGCTTTGCCATGCTGGAAGAATGACCTACACCTTCCGCATTGACAATAATATGATGTCTTCTGCCTCTCTTACGACTCTCAATAATACGGTTGATAATAGCCTGCTCATCTCCGTCATAACGCTCTGGAAGTAAAATGGCCTCGGCGCCTGTAGAAATACCACACCACAATGCGATATAACCAGCACTTCTTCCCATTACCTCGATAATCGAACAGCGCTCATGGGATGCAGAAGTATCACGAATCTTATCAATTGCCTCCATAGCGGTATTGATAGCCGTATCAAATCCGATTGTGTACTCAGTACATGCAATATCCAAGTCAATAGTACCTGGAAGTCCAATGGTATTGATACCTAAGTTTGCAAGCTTTGCTGCACCATTGAAAGAACCATCTCCGCCAATGACAACTAAACCATCAATGCCATATTTTCTGCAAATCTCTGCACCACGTTTCTGACCATCCTCCGTGCGAAACTCAGAACATCTTGCAGTATAAAGAATCGTACCACCACGCTGAATGATGTCGGATACACTGTTGGCATCCATATCAATGATTTCTTCATTCAACAGACCTGCATAACCTCTCATAATACCCTTTACTTTCAGTCCTTTTGCAAGAGCAACTCTCACTACAGCACGAATTGCGGCATTCATTCCAGGTGCATCTCCACCACTTGTCAAAACACCAATTGTACTAACTGCGTTTGCCATAATCAATTTCCTCCATTTGTCTTTTATTCCGTCTAGTTTTGTTATATGATGTTTCGCTGACAGAACCATTATAATGTTTCATATAACGCACTATAAAGCGATCAGTCTTATTTTAGCCTATTTTCTATTTATTTTCAATAGGAGTTGTTATAACTTTCACATTACTTTTTCCAAATTTTTGCACAAAATTTTCGATATTTTCTTTAGTAGCAGAAATATTGCAGGAAGACGGCAATTTCTTGTAACTCCTCGGATTTTTGATATAGATGACAATCTGATCATTTCCTCTTTTTCCAACCAACATTTGCTGAAAAAATCCAGACTGTCGCTGCCAATCATCTAAGTTCTCAAACTGAATCCATACCTGTTTTGGGATCTCCTCAAATGGGATAATTTTTTCACAAACTAATTTTGCCTGCTCATCCGTTCCCGGGCTAACACGTCCTTCTACCAGCACTTTCTTCTCAATTTCAATGGAGCCCCGGTATCTCTCGTAAATTTTGGGAAAGACCACCACTTCCACGCTCCCTTTCATATCCTCCAATGTAAAAAATGCCATCATCTGGTTATTCTTGGTAGGGCGCACAGTTTTATCTGTAATCAAACCTCCAATGCGGCATGTCATTCCTTCCTTTAACAGAATCTCTCCAGTCTCTTCATCTGCCCACAGCATCTTTGTTTCAGCGTTGGTATTTTTCTTTAATAATTCTACATCATCCTCAAGAGGATGTCCACTGACATAAATTCCCATGATTTCCTTCTCAAAAGCAAGCAGCTCGCTTTTCTCGTATTCAGGCACATCAGGAAAGGTAATCTCCAAGTCCTTTTTATCTTCTTCCTCCACAAAATCAAACAGGGACATTTGCCCAATCACATTATCCTTGCGCTCTCTTGTTACTTGCTCCATCATTTTGGGGTAAGTCATCACCTTCTGACGACGATTACCAGGAAGACTGTCGAGAGCCCCAGCCTTAATCAGGTTCTCAATCACTCGCTTGTTGATATCCTTGCCCTCCATGCGGCTGATAAAATCCTTGAGGGTCAAAAACTTGCCATTTTGTTCTCGCTCCTCCACTATAGAATCAATAACAGATTTTCCCAGGCTTTTCAGTGCGGACAGACCGTATCGAATCTTATCACCATGAACGGAAAACTCACTCTGTCCTTCATTGATGTCTGGGGGCAAAATTTCAATGCCCATCTGACGGCAAGTCTGCATATAATCTGACACTTTTCTCACATTTTCAATCACAGAAGTCATCAAAGCTGCCATATACTCTACCGGATAATAATATTTGAGCCAGGCAGTCTCATAGGCAACCACTGCATAAGCAGCAGCATGAGATACCGATAGGTAAACCTTTGATGTGATCTCCAGTTTTTCCCCCGGTCCACACCGGACATGCACCTTTCAGCGCATCCGGCGTTCCATCGATATAGAATTCAACCAACACAACTATGCTAGTTCATCCATGTTGGTATAGAGATTAACAAAACACCTATTTTGAATTGTTTGTTACACGGTTGTAAGCAATTGTTCCGTTTTGGCGAAATAATTCCTCCTTGTGGTGTTCCTTTCTATGGATTTATCATTAACCCATCTGGCATTTTTATAGGTGCTTAAATATCCTATTATTCTTATACCGACTTGAGGCCATTCCTCCATTTCCATTACAGAAATTTCATAGGTGCGACCTCTACTTTTCGGCACCAGTTCAGTGGCTTATTATTCTTCGTCCACTTACCGATTAACTCAGCCTGATACCTTTCCCCGTACCAATAATCTTATCTGTACATATATACCCTTAGGTGCCTAGCTCTGATCCTGTTGGCTTGACAGTGCCTATAACACTGTATGGAGTTTCATAACAAAAATTCTTACTAATCCACACCAACGACGCATCTGCGTCCTTATGGGTTTCCCTATAAGCTTCATATAGACTCTTAAATTCGCTGGTTCGTCAGCCGTGTAGATGCCACGACATTCTCACCATAGGTATTTTGTAGACCCCCGGCATATCATAAACCATGCCTTTATTATATCTTTTTTCACACAGGCATCCTCTAGGCTCTTTTGTACCAATGTTACTCTTGATTTTTAATCAGTTTAGGTTTACTTCTGCCGACTTCACCGAACTTCTAACTACTAGAGTTTCCTCTTGTGTAGCCAGTCGGAGTATTAGGGAGAGTGTTTCAGGGCGTTACTCCATCATTCCACTCAATCAGATTATTAGTTCTCCTATTTTTAGTTTCTTACTCCTAAAAGAGTGCTAGCTCTTTGTTTATTTAAAGCTAGAACGGGTCGAACACTTATTAAAGGCATATTTTGCAAAATCAATCATTTCATCATAAATTTGATTGGCTGTCTTCTCGCTAATGCCATTGGCAACACAGCCTCTGACTCCCTCTGCCTCGTTTCCGTATACAAAGTTTTTGCGTTCCTGTTCCATAACTTTTGTTTTTTTCTTGGACATGGCACGGCGCACCAAATCGCTTCGTCCAAGAGTGTAGCCCGCCAAATCACGAACAATTTGCATGACCTGCTCTTGATAAATAATACACCCGTAGGTTGGTTTCAAAATTGGCTCAAGCTGAGGACAGTCATACTGAATCGAATCCTTGGCATTTTTCCCTTTTAAATACTTTGGAATAAACTCCATCGGTCCTGGACGATACAGGGAAATACCTGCTATGATATCTTCCAAATTTTCTGGTCTTAATTCCTTCATGAAATTTTTCATGCCCGAACTTTCTAATTGAAAAATACCTTCACATCTACCTGTACCAACAGAATCAAAGACCTTCCTGTCATCAAAATTAATATGGTCGATATCAATGTCAATACCACGATTTTTCTTTACATTTTTCACAGCATTTTGAATGACCGTCAGTGTACGCAATCCCAAAAAATAGTGATAGGTAACGAACACCGTCAGCATTTTCTGTTACGGGTCGTTTTCCCCCACTTCACACCGTGCGTGCGGCTTTCACCGCACACGGCGTTCCAGCGTAGATGAATAGACTTCGGTAATCTATTTTCGAATATTGTCAGAATTGATTATTATACCCTTATTCTACATTATTGTAGATTTCCATTCCTAAGATTTCAATGATTATTCCTTCAAGGTATGCCTTTTCAGACTCCATTGCAGGATTTAGTCTTAAACCTATCTTACAATATTCTAATCTACGACTATGCCCCTTCGCTCCACGGACATTACTCCGCTTCATCGCTACTATGGGCTGCTGCCCCCTAAATTCACAAGTCATTTCCTACTTGTTAGAAACATCTGCTCTTAATAGCATTAACATTTTCTTTTAGGGTTCAATTGTTCCGTTTGTTCTATCCTTTATTATTATAACTTAGCCTCTACCTTTAACCCGTTAGACATTCTTTCTTCCGTTAGTCGAATGGAATAAGAACACTTAACCCTTACTGGTTAAGTACAGTAATCTCAATGGACAATAAAATTACTGCGACTAAAATCCCAATTGGGACAACGAAACTTTCGTTTCGGTCTTAAATTACGAGCCTTTCATACGGTAGTTCCTGATGTGTAGGCATATTATATTTTAAAGATTTCTCTTAAGGACCCCCGATTTACTTCGCCACCATACTTTTTACTTTATACTTTCATACAGGTGGGCTCTAGCCACTTTTATACCAATACTACTGATATATTTCAGCCATTTAGGCACTTTTCAGCCGACTTCACCGTGCTTTATACCATTTGGCATTAAGACCAAACAGCATAACGGAGTCTTAGGGGATTGGGTATCGACCTTTACCCAACAAATAGAATTTCACTATTCTAATCAAACAAACAGTTAAACAAGTTCCTTACTTTATTTTTTCCAGCAGGCGGCTCTAGCCACTTTTGTACCAACTGTACTCAAATATTTCATTTCCTTGCTCCGCTAACTTGTTTCCATTTCTGGAGTGTTTCGTTAGCGAACAATTCGCACATCCATCTTAAGAAGACCTAACTCCTCTAATGTGGTCATAACATACTGAGTAACTACCGAACCGTCAGAACCTCTCGACAAGGGTACATACTCCTCGACCTGCTTTTGACTAATCACCACACCGGCTGCATGCATGGAAGTGTGCCTTGGCAATCCCTCCAAACGAAGGGACATATCAATCAGGTTTTTGGTACGCTCATCGGTATCGTAAAGCTGCTTTAACTCAGGATTCATCTTCAATGCTTTCTCAATAGTAATATTGAGTTCAGCAGGAATCATCTTTGACACGCTGTCACAATACGCGTAAGGATAATCCAGCACACGCCCCACATCACGGATGACACCGCGAGCAGCCATGGTACCAAAAGTCACAATTTGAGCCACCTGCCGCTTACCATAAGTTTCAATAACATAATCAATAACCTCCTGACGGCGCTCAAAACAAAAATCCACATCAATATCAGGCATGGAAACACGCTCTGGGTTTAAAAATCGCTCAAAAATCAAATCATAACGAATTGGGTCAATGTTGGTGATCCCCAAAGTGTAAGCAACAATACTGCCAGCTGCGGAGCCACGCCCTGGTCCTACCATGATATCCTTACTGCGGGCAAAACGAATGAAATCCCACACAATCAGGAAATAATCCACATATCCCATATTTTTGATAGTGTCTAACTCATAGTAAAGTTTGTCCCACAATTTCGGCGTTGCATCGGGATAACGCTGATACATTCCCTCCTCACAGAGCTTATTGAGATACTCCCAAGCCGTATACCCCTCTGGAACATGAAATTTGGGAAGCTTCTGTACACCAAACTCAATCTCCACGCTGCAGCGCTCTGCAATACGGTGAGTGTTATCTAAAGCTTGCTGAGCATAAGGAAACAGCTCCCTCATCTCTTGTTCCGACTTAAGATAATACTGTCCGCCCTCGTAACGCATACGATTTTCGTCACTGACTTTTTTTCCGGTTTGAATACAGAGCAAAACATCGTGAGCTTCTGCATCACTGGCATTGATATAATGAATATCATTGGTGGCTACCAACGGAATCTGCAGTTCTCGGCTCATACGCAGCAAGCTGGTATTGACAGTGCGCTGCATTGGAATTCCATGGTCCTGCAATTCCAGAAAATAATTTCCTTTTCCAAAAATTTCTTGATATTCAAGGGCTTTCTCCTTTGCCTCCTCATACTGATCCCTAGCCAAATAGCGCTGTACTTCGCCCGCCAGGCAGGCACTCAAACAGATAATGCCCTCATGATAGGTTCTCAAAATTTCCTTATCGACACGTGGACGATAATAATATCCTTCTGTAAATCCGTAAGAAACAATCTTCATTAGATTGTGATATCCCAAGTCATTTTCTGCCAATAAAATCAGATGATAATATCGGTCATCTCCATTGACATTTTTTTCTCGGTCAAAGCGAGAACCTGGAGCTACATAAACTTCGCAGCCAATAATCGGCTTAATGCCAATTTCTTTGGCTGCGTGATAAAAATCAATTACACCGTACATAACACCATGATCTGTGATGGCAAGACTGTCCATTCCCAAATCCTTGGCTCTCTGTACCAATTCCTTCACTTTACATGAGCCGTCCAGCAAGCTGTATTCGGTATGCACATGCAGGTGAGTAAATGACATAGTATACTCCTTCCTTTCTCATAAGCTCCTCCCACTGCCCAAAGGCAGTGGGAGGAGCTCTATATACAACAGATTAAACTGCGCTGCAAACAGTTCCCTGTTCTCCCTTAATCTCCACAAGAGCTCCCGCTTTCAAAATACGTGTCGCATTCTTTGCGCCCAGAAGAACTGGAATATTCAAACTATAGCCAACAATTGCAGCATGAGAATTTTCTCCATCCTCCTCGGTAATGATACCCGCTGCCTCTCGAAGCTGATCCATCATACCATTGGTAGTTTTTGGCACTACTAAGATATCTCCTCTCTTAAAATAGCGCTTTACATCAGTCTCATCATGACAAATGCAGAGTGCTCCGCATACTGTTCTGTTGCTGATGCAATGTCCTTTTGCCAGGATATGACCGGCCACATGTACTTTAATCAAGTTGGTAGTACCAGACATACCCAGAGGTACTCCAGCCGTGATAACAACCAACTCACCTGGACTGACTAAACCAGCTTCAATCGCACGCTCTACAGCATGGTCAAATAAGTCATCGGTGGTCTGCTTTTCATCCACTTTTAATGGAATAACTCCCCAAGAAAGATTCATCTGTCTCCATGCCCAATCTTTCGTACTGCAGGCAACAATTGGACAAGCAGGACGATACTTAGAAATCATTCGAGCAGTCTTTCCAGACATGGTAACCGTAACAATGGCAACTGCATTTAAATCGACCGCTGTCATACAAGTTGCATGGGAGATTGCATTCGTAATATCTGGATTTACCATAGTTCCTCTCATCTGGAATCGCTCTACATAGTTGATATCAGCCTCCGTGCGCTCTGCAATACGAACCATTGTTCTCAGCGCTTCCACTGGATAAGCGCCTGCTGCAGTCTCACCAGAAAGCATAATTGCGCTGGTGCCATCATAGATGGCATTGGCTACGTCCGTTGCCTCAGCTCTGGTTGGACGCGGATTTTTCATCATAGAATCCAACATCTGAGTTGCTGTGATAACTACTTTCTCCGCATTGTATACTTTGCTGATAATCATTTTTTGGATAACTGGCACTTCCTCCAAAGGAATCTCTACACCCATGTCACCTCTAGCCACCATAATACCATCCGATACGCGAATAATATCATCAATATTTTCTACACCCTGCGCATTCTCAATCTTAGCAATAATCTTAATATGATGAGCATCATTTTCATTTAAAATCTTGCGAATCTCCAAGATATCCTCGGCTGTGCGGACAAACGAAGCTGCAATAAAATCAAAACCAGCCTTGATACCAAAGGTAATATCGTCATAATCCTTGTCGCTGATGAAGGGCATAGTCAAGTTACAGTTTGGTACATTGATTCCCTTGTGGTTAGAGACAAAACCACCATTCAATACCTTACATACAATGTCGGTGTCAGTAATAGAGGTAACTACCATCTCAATCAGACCATCATCAATCAAAATACGCATACCCTCTCTGACATCATTTAATAAATTTTTATATGTGATGGAGACCATGTTCTCGTCACCTTCCACATCACGAATCGTCAAAATAAACTGTTGCCCCTTTTTCAGCTCCACTTTACCTTTCTGGAAGTTTCCTGTACGGATTTCTGGTCCCTTGGTGTCCAGCAATGTAGCAATTGGCAAATTTAATTCTTCTCTCAAGCGGAAAATACGACTCAGAGTATTTTTGTGCTGCTCATGATCTCCATGAGAAAAGTTGATTCTTGCCACATTCATGCCTTCAACCATCAGCTGACGCAGTACCGCATCATCCGCTGTTGCTGGTCCCATAGTACAAATAATTTTTGTTTTTCTCATAAAACTCCTTTCTTACTAGACCTACCCTGTCTCGATAGACACCCCTGCCTTTTTCTCTATCTTCAGTCTAATAATAAATTCAGTATATCATGTTTTCTACTCGAAAGGCAAGCAAAACAGAGGAATTATCATTTCAATAATATACTTTTCCCTCTTCCAGCAACTGAATGATTCCATTTTCTGCATGCAGATGAGTCACCGCACAATTTCTATGCACTACACCATGCCAAAAATCATGCATATCAGAACCCTCTTTATTGACAGAGGAAAGCAGTGCCCGCACTGCTGCCCCATGAGAAGACAGTAAAATAGTATCATCTTGCAAATCTGCATTTTGTACCAATTCATTTAAAAATTCCGTAGTACGGGCACAAAGACTCTCTAAACTTTCTCCTCCCTGCGGCGCATGATATTTTTCCGGTGCATAAAAGAAATTCATAAATTCCGGGTCAGGGATCTCACTCTGATCCCACTGGCATGTCAAACCTTCATAAATTCCAAAACTAATCTCTCGCAATCTTGGCTCCTCAATCAGAGGAATTTTACGATCTCTCAAAATAATCTGGGCCGTCTCTTTCGCCCTCCATAAAGGACTGGTATAAGCCCTTGTAAAAGGGATATCTCTTAATGCTTCCGATGTCACTCGCGCCAAACGTCTGCCCTCCTCATTTAAACTGGTATTGGAACCTCCCTGCAGGCGACGAAGTACATTCCAATCTGTCTGTCCATGACGCATAATATAAATTTCCATTTTAACCTCCATTTTTTTTGAATCACTCTTTTGTCATTTTTACATATCTATATATAAGATGGGAGCAAAATACCTTTTGAGCCCAATATCAGGATATTTGTCAATAGGAGGCTGCCCATGCACACAGTTCTGTATTGCTGTCCACAAGTGAACTCCTGTTCTGTCAATCAGGAATCTATCAAGGAAGAAATTTACCAACAGCAATGTATGCTGGTACAATATTGCCGAGCCCATTCCATGCCCATCGATGCCATCTACACCGATGTAAATCCCAGTTTTTCTCTTCACGACCGCCCTGCTCTGCAGGCGCTGCTGCGCGACGCCCAAAACAATGAATTTCTCAATGTATTATGCCCATCCTTAGAAATTTTGTGCTGCAATCATCTGCTGCAGTCAATCATCATCCAATTATTAAGGAATCATCAAATTCACTTTATCAGTAATTTCCCTGCAAATCTCCTCAGCTGACTTACCGTCCGTATCTACCACTATATCTGCCGCTGCCTCATACTTTGGGCGACGCACCTCCATCAGCTGTCGAATATATTCTACATTCATATGACCATTCAGCAGCGGTCTTTCCGTACCATATCTCACACGCTCAAAAATCGTCTCCGGCTTTGCACGCAAAAGCACCACATAACCGCTTTTCTTCATTTCCTTCACATTTTGCTCTCGCATCGGCACACCGCCGCCACAGGATACCACACAATTGCTTGCCTGTTGCAAATCAACTAAGAACTTAGTTTCCAGTCCACGAAAATAAGGTTCCCCATATTTTGCAAAAATATCATTAATTGACATACCTTGCTGCTCAACAATGGCTGCATCCATCTCAATACGCTGCAGACCCAAACTATTTTCCAACTGCTGTGCGACTGTACTCTTTCCAGCACCCATAAATCCAATCAAAAATATGTTAAAATTCATCTCATTTTTCCTTCTTTCATTTTATGATGTTGAGGTCAAAAGATATTTTGACCCTGGTATCATTTAAAATTATAGCAATCCCACTATGGATTCGCAAGAAAATATTTTTTTTCTGCACATATTTTTACTCGGCGCATATGATATGATTGTAAATGATTTTTGGAGGTATCCCCCATGAGTGATTTAGCAGCAACAAACTGCGGATGTGGATGCGATAACGGATGCAACAACAACAATTGTAATATTTTATTTATCTTGTTGATTCTCTTCTGCTGTGGTAATGGAAACGGCTGTGGCAACGGCTTCAACATCTTCGGCGGCAATAATGAAGGATGTGGCTGTGACATTTTGATTTGGATTCTTTTACTCTCTTGCCTGTGCGGCAATGGCAACGGCTGCTTCTAATTGCAATCCAAAAAAGCTGGCAGAAATTTTCTCTGCCAGCTTCCTTCTTTTTCACGCATTCGCTTTCTTAGTTTTTGCTAAACTCTGACAATCTCAATCCAGGATTTCGGTCAAGCACCATACCAACACTCCAACTGTTGATAAACAACAACAATGGATTTCCCTTCAAATCCTTGATTCGCTTCATATCAGAAGTTCCCTGAATCTTTGCCACATTAATCTCATCTTTGTTTTCCACCCAGCGAATATACTCATATGGCAGGTAATCCATGCGAATTTCTACATTGTATTCGCTCTGCAGACGGAATTTTAACACATCAAACTGCAATTCTCCAACAACACCGACAATGATTTCCTCCATTCCTGTGTTGAACTCCTGAAAAATCTGAATAGCACCTTCCAATGCAATCTGATTGATTCCTTTAACAAACTGTTTGCGCTTCATAGTATCTACCTGACGCACACGGGCAAAATGCTCAGGCGCAAAAGTAGGAATTCCCTCAAACTGAAATTTCTCCTTCGGTGCACAGAGTGTATCGCCGATGGAAAAGATACCTGGATCAAATACACCGATGATATCTCCTGCATATGCCTCCTCTACAATCTTTCTATCCTGTGCCATCATTTGCTGTGGCTGAGCCAAACGGAGCTTCTTTCCACCCTGCACATGGTTGACTTCCATACCAGCTGTAAACTTACCAGAACAAATTCGCATAAATGCAATACGGTCACGATGAGCCTTATTCATATTTGCTTGAATCTTAAAAACAAATGCGGAAAAATCATTGCTCATAGGATCAATCATTCCCTCATTGCTCATACGAGGCAATGGCGAAGTTGTCATAATCAAAAAATGCTTCAAAAAGTTTTCCACACCAAAATTAGTCAATGCGGAACCAAAAAAGACCGGCGACAAGTCACCTCGGCTGACACGCTCCTGATCAAACTCATCACAGGCTCCGTCCAAAAGCTCGATATCTTCCATTAATTTTTCATACTGAATGCTGTCCAAAAGCTGCTCTGCATCCTCTACTGGCACTTCATTATAATCAATTTCCTTGGCACCGGCAGCCTCAGCTTTAAAAGTAGTAATATGCTTTGTGGTTCGATCATACACACCACGAAAAGTCTTTCCAGAGCCAATCGGCCAATTAATCGGGCAGGTACGAATGCCTAATACATTCTCAATTTCGTCCATTAAATCAAAAGGATCATTGGCCTCACGGTCCATCTTATTGACAAAAGTAAAAATTGGAATGTGGCGCATCACACAAACCTTAAACAATTTGATTGTCTGTGCCTCAACACCCTTAGATGCATCGATGACCATCACAGCAGAATCGGCCGCCATTAAAGTACGGTAAGTATCCTCCGAAAAGTCCTGATGTCCTGGAGTGTCCAAAATATTGATACAATATCCGTCATATTCAAACTGCATAACGGAGGAAGTGACAGAAATACCTCTTTCTTTTTCAATCTCCATCCAGTCGGACACCGCATGTCTGGCAGTTTTTCTTCCTTTGATAGAACCGGCCAAATTGATAGCGCCTCCATATAATAAAAATTTCTCAGTCAATGTAGTTTTTCCTGCATCGGGGTGAGAAATAATGGCAAAAGTGCGGCGCTTGCTAATTTCTTGCTCTAATGTAGACATGAATTTTCTCCTCTTTTATATATATTTATAATTAATTTCTGTATCGTCAATCCCTGCATTCTTACACATGGAACCTTCCTTTTAATGTCTCTTTCTGTACATACATTCACCCTTTCCCTAGCCGTCCTGACTGACTCGGCAGGCAGGAGTTTGTTGACACATCTACGGATTCTGACTACTCCCACAGGCAAGCCTGTGGGGTTCTTACTATCAAGCGTAGCTTGT
>JBJELF010000039.1:2302-4825 GCA_051879015.1 Lachnospiraceae bacterium | reverse complement strand
CAAAATTTTTTCATGATTTTAGCCTTGTTTTCTCTGCTGACATATTGACAAACTATGCAACACAAGGTAAAATTAGCTTACAAAATATAGAAATAGAGAGAAAAAACAGTTCGTGGAGTAAGATACTCTACGAATTTTTTGTTTATAAGACCCGAAAATGGTTTTCATCGACTATTTTCGGGTCTCTCTTATTTCTATCATTTAATGCAATTTGCCTATAAAATTATATCGTATTGCATTTATATATGCAATCTGCATTTTTAGTTGGTTGTTGAAAAAATGGTCATAATTTATAATTAAAACAAACTCAAAAAGTATGGAGGTGATTGAAATGCAACCGGAAATTGATTACGTTAAAATTGGTCAGCGTATTAAAGCTGCACGTCTTGAAAAAGGTTATAGTCAAGCAGATTTAGGTGCGTTGGTTGGTTGCTCGAACAATCATATGAGTCATGTTGAAGTTGGGCAGACAAAAGTATCTCTGGCCATGTTGTTGAAGTTGGCGTTTGTTCTTGACAAAAATTTTGACTATTTTCTACTTGATACTCCTTATGCAAAATGCGACAGTATTATTGATGTTGAAATTGCCGCAAAGTTGAAACATTGTAATGTAACAACCTTAATTACCATAAGTAAATTGATTGATGTTCTTTTGGAACAGCAAGAGATGACGATGAAAAATCAAGAAGAATAGAGCCAACTCATGTTTTGATATAGCGGATGACTTGTTCAATAAGTTGACAGAAGCATAAAATAGAAAATATTGTAGATAATAAGGAAGTCCATGAAGCTAGTCTTATATGTCGGTACAGTGAGCTTCCTCTTTTTTACGATAATCAGTGACCTTACAATTAGTATAGGCATTATAGACTTGTACTAAATCGGCATTGAGGTAATTAGCCCATAAAATAAAAACCGCAGATTCAGATGGGAGGGGATCGGAGCGATGGACGTAAATGAAGTTTTTCAAAAGCTGCAGTAAGCTTTCTGGTAGTATTGCTTCGGGATAGGTTAGCATATGGTTTCTTAATTTATAAAGCGGTTGGGGGTGAATTGGATGCATCAAAATTTATGCTGTACTTCTCTGCTATCACCGCCTTGTCTGGCTACATGACAAACATCTTAACCCCCTGAAGAAAAATTGCAGAAGGTTCTTGCAAATTTCTAATTTGGGGGAGGATGTAGACTTTTCTGGCGGCAAAATGCAGAAGATTGCTTTGGCAAGAGCACACTGTATAAGGACACGCCTTTCATGATTCTGGATGAACCCACAGCCGCTTTAGACCCCATCGCCAAGGCAGAGATTTATGCAAGGTTCAATGATATTGCCAGCGATAAAACTTCTGCCTACATCAGCCACCGCCCGTCATTCTGTAAATTTTGTGACGAAATCGCCGTCTTCCAGAAAAGACAGCGTGTCTAACTGGGAAGTCATAACGAACTGATAGTAAATGAAAAGAGAAAATATTACAAACTTTGGCACGCTCAGGCGTAGTACTATACCCAAAGAACATAAGGAAATGACATAAAGTGGCTGTTGCATCAGTGCAACAGCCACTTTATTAACACTCCTAAACAAAGATGGAATAAAACTAATTTTTATGACAATCCAGTGAATTGAGCCATTACAGAATGTTTTACGCCAGTCCAATCCATTTTGCAATCTTTTCCTTTGTAAAATGATTCCAAACAGCGATCACTCGGCCCACGCCAATGACAGCCAGCACAGTACCAATCCCTACACCCACCAATTGTCTCGTAAATACCAGACTCACCACAATTGTCAAGCTGATACAACCTAAATCAAAACAATTTTTCGTAAAGCCCACACTTTTTCCAATGACACTGGATATCGCCTGCACAATACCATCTCCCGGGTTTGGCACGATATGTACATTCAATGACAAGGCAGCACCCACACCTGTGCAAAAAATAGCCAAACAGAGTATTAAAATACGACCAGCCACGCCACCCCAAAATTGTCCCGCAAAGTCCACTGCAAAATCAGGAATCCAATTTGAAAACAAATTCATAAATCTAGTAAACACCAAACTCAGCGGTATCTGCAGCACATCCATCACCAATACTGATTTCTCTCTCTTCTGCCAGCAGTGAATTCCAATTTCTACTACTACAAAACTACAATACCATATCAACGTAATATTTCCAAAATTCCTATCTAACAAAACCGATACGCAATATGCTACCGAAATAATAGGCGACACGCCCAAACCCGCTTTGGTATTTAAGATAATTCCTAGTGCTAAAATAAGCAGTCCAGTAAAATAAACCAACCAACGATTTCGCATTTCCTTATTTATTTTGATACGGATACCTGAATTTTTTTCTTGTTTATTCATTTTAATCTACTCCATTTATTTTCCTATCCAAAAAGATTGACTGTTGTCCCACGACACTCACAAATGATTCTATACCATTAAACATAGTATTATAATCGAATCATTACCGTCTCAATTATAATGAAAATACTAAGATAAGTCAATCAACACCTTTGCATTTTTA
>JBJELF010000039.1:0-2202 GCA_051879015.1 Lachnospiraceae bacterium | reverse complement strand
CGAAAGGAGTGGGCTTTTCGCACATCTATTGTAATACAGGGAAATTCCCAAAAGATTGCTTTTAAAACGGAGATGCAATAAAGCAAGATTAGCATGATACCTATTATTTAGCAAAGCCTCGCACGACTAGAGTCACGAATAAAACGTCACATCCATCAAAGAAACTTAAAAAGTTCACAAATGTTTCACAAAAAATTAGCACTCACCTCTTGACAGTGCTAATAATAGGTGTTATATTACAACTAGAACAAAGGAGAAGAAAAAGAAAAAATCTTCTGCATCCCAAGTTCCAAAATGTATATGGAATTGCAAAGCAATTCATGAAGATTTTTAAAAACAGTCATGTAAGATGCAATTACCAATCATGAAAGGAGATATGACTTATGTTAGTACCTAGTATTTTTGGAGATAAGTGGTTTGGAGAAAATTGGATGGATGATTTCTTTAGCAATCCTTTTGTGGAATATCGCCACGGAAATAATCTCATGAAGACTGATGTCAAAGAAACAGCAGACGGCTATGAAATGCAGATGAGCCTGCCAGGAGTTGAAAAGAAAGACATTCAAGCTGAGCTGAAGGATGGATACTTGACTATCAGTGCTACTACTTCCCAGAACAATGATGAGAAGGATGAAGACGGAAAGCACTACATCCGCAGAGAGCGTTACTATGGTTCCTGCAGCCGCAGCTTCTATGTAGGCGAGGATATTACTCAGGAAGATATCAAAGCAAGATACGAAAATGGTGTGCTGACTTTACTGGTTCCTAAGAAAGAACCACAGCAGCCGGAAGTAGAAGAAAAGAAATATATTGCAATTGAAGGATAACAATAACCTGCCCCACCTGTATGCGCAAGCACAGGTGGGGTCTTCCTTTTTATTATTAGCCCTATGCTGAGATTTGCAAGTAGTAATTTCATTTTTTCGCAAAGTTCAGCTCTCAAAAAATGGAGGATATGGGCACTTTCATCTTTTCAAGACTCCTTTCTCAGCATCTTAAACATACCAGCTCCATCCCATTCACAGGGCCGTTCCTCAAAATTGAATTTTTTATAGAATTCCTCTTTTCCTTTGGCGCTAATTAATTCCAAACTTACAGCCCAGCCATTCTGTAATTTGGAATCAATATATGCCTCGATGGTTTCCATTAACAGCCGTCCGACACCTCGTCCCTGATATTCTGGGCGAACCGCAAAATCCTTGATATAGAAGGACATTCCGCCATCACCCAAAAGTCTTGCCA
Organism: Lachnospiraceae bacterium; assembly: GCA_051879015.1. Classification (GTDB taxonomy): domain Bacteria; phylum Bacillota; class Clostridia; order Lachnospirales; family Lachnospiraceae; genus JBJELF01. Next base: position 960 of record JBJELF010000039.1, on the reverse strand, counting down.
TACCAACTGCAGTTTCTCCATCATATACACAAAATACCACCACGCTATTCGCTAATGCTATTTCTATCTGCTCCATGCATGGAGCCTGCCAACCAACAGATTCGAAAATTTCACAAAACTCCTTTGCGGATAATAAATTCTTTTCTACCTTCATTTCTATCCTTCCTCTTCTCAGTATATTCTCCACTCAAATTCATAACTGCCGACAAAGCGGTCTGCTTCAACCCACACCTTGTATTCACCAATCTCTGACAGCCTAACCAAAAAATCAGAAGTTGGGATATCTCTGCCCCGATAGTAGAAATGTTCTGGATCATCAATTGGGAAAACATAAATATTCAGACTTCCACTTTCGGCATGGACCGATATCTGCAATTCACCGGTTTGGCCTCTTTCAACTTGACAAAATCCCTGCTCTGTGCCGTTATAAACCTTCTTTCCGTTTTCAAGACTAATCTGCATCTCTGGTTCTGTTGTATTTGACACAAAGACCGGCTTTCTGCAGCCAGTGAGTACAAAAAGCAATGACAGCACGATAAAACAGAGCCTTGACATTGTTCCAATTTTTCTCATATTTATTCTTCTCCTCGTCTAATGTCCCCTGTGTTTTTCTTTTTAAGTTAGGGATAAATCACAGGCTGCACCGATTCTTCAGCAAGAAACATTCCTTTCCAATTTTCCGATATGCTTTTTCACATCTTTACTAATATTTTACCAAACATTTCCATGGCTCGATAGGCATATTTTGCAGGGGAATGTGTCAATTTTATATCTTCTCTCGCTGGAATCAGATTTATTCTTTATTAAAAAAAGATTGAATATTTAATCAATTAAAAGAATATTGTCTTTCTATTCTAAACGTGCTACAATAAGTTTATCGGCAATATGCACGAAAACTATATATTAGAAGCGCCATAAATAGTCATTTTTATGAGTTTCAGAAATGGAGGTTGTACAAAT
>JBJELF010000038.1:0-4902 GCA_051879015.1 Lachnospiraceae bacterium | reverse complement strand
TTGCCAATCCTCCAAATAGGCAATCTCAAATAAGTGGATTTTGTAATCGCTAATAAATGGCTTCAATTCATCGGGGATATGCAAACAATCCACCAAGTTTAATGGTTTATCCCAATGCTTATCATATCCAAAATATAGTACGATGGTGAGAACAGGAAATTTTTCTTTTTGTTGTCCTTCCAGCAGTTGTGTACGATAGGCAGCGCCATCATAGCCAATGATTCTAAGTGGCATATAGTTTTCAATACCAGTCTGATTAGGTGGTGGGGAATTTATTTATCTAAGGGCAGTTCCATATTGTCTAGCTTTGCCTCTAACAAGACATCTTCTGGACTGTAGTGTAGTTTCAGAGAAAAGACATCCTGCCGCTCTTCTAACAGACGAAAGAAAATCTTATCTCCCTCCCATAAAGTTAGTTCCTCCAATTTGGACTTTGGCACCCAGACTAGTTCCCCCTCATTGCATTCGATTATTTCTCCTGTGTACGCACTTGCTGTATATAAAAACATATATTCCAACATTTTTCCGTCCAAAATAAAAGTAATGATTCCGCGCAAACGGTAATCAGTTAAGCTGAGTCCTGTTTCCTCTTTTACTTCACGCAGCATACATTCTTCTGGGGATTCATTTAATTCAAATTTGCCGCCGACACCAATCCATTTATCATGATTGATATCATTTTTCTTTTTGATACGATGAAGCATCAGATAGCTGTCATCTTTTTCAATATAACATATTGTAGTTAATATCATACTTGTCTCCCTATTGCTCTGGAACGACTGCAAAGAAAATCAAATCTTTGTCACTGTCATTGATTAAGCGATGTGTATGGCCCTTTGGACAATAATGACATTCTCCTGCCTTGACATTCTCCATGGTATCATCGTATTCAACTTTGCCATTTCCTTCTAAGATATAAATAATCTCACTGCTGGTCTTATGGGTATGCAGTCCAATGGATGCACCTGGCTCCAGCTTTCCACGCATAATTTTATTTCGATCATCCACATACATACGGGCAATCAGACTTTTTTGACCACCGTAAAATTCATTAAGAACCGTTTCCTTTGTTTCATCAAAATTCAATTTCATTTTAAAAACCTCCCCAATTATAGAATCAAAAGGTCATACCTTTCATGTTTACATGAAAAGGTATGATTTTACTATTATAGCATAATTATCAAATGATAAAAATCATTTTTTTATGGTTTTGCGTTATCAATTAGCGGCAAAAAGAGGTATCTTGCTATGGGGTTCTGCCACATTTTTTATACTTGAAATAAACATAAAAAGAGATATAATTTATAATTAGATGGAAAGCGATAAATGCTTCGGTCAGTTAAAAAATATGAAATGATTAAAATCAAGAGGTTACTATTTATATAGAAAGGAAAGTTGTCAGCGAAACGCTACAGGGTTTCTTCCCAAGACCAAGCCCTGGAATGTTTGTTTACGACAACAAAAATGGTATAACAATGATAGCAAATTATCATACTCATACCTACCGCTGCAATCATGCGGATGGTACAGAAAGGGAATATGTAGAAAGAGCGATTGAGAGTGGCTTAAAAATTCTCGGTTTTTCGGATCACACTCCGTACCCATTTCCAGAGGGTTATATTTCTGGATTTCGCATGCGAATGGATCAGTTAGAGGATTATGTAAATACGATACTTTCTTTGAAAGAAGAATATAAAAAGGACATTGAAATTCATCTGGGTTTTGAGGTGGAATACTATCCTCTTTATTTTTCTAAATTGCAGCAGGCAATGGCAGATTATCCAGTGGAGTATTTTATTTTGGGACAGCATTTTCTGGGAAATGAGATTGGGGAACATTACAATGGCGCAAAAAGTTTTCTTGCAGATTATTTAAAGCGGTATTGTACTCAAGTGGAAGAAGGCTTGGAAACAGGATATTTTACCTATTTAGCTCATCCTGATTTGATGTATTTTGTGGGCAACAGCACGGTATATGAACAGCAGATGAGAAAAATTTGTATTGCTGCTAAGAAAAATCAGATTCCGTTGGAAATTAATTTCCTGGGAATAACGAGTCATCGTAATTATCCCAACGAAAAATTTTGGAAGATAGCAGGAGAAGTAGGAAATGATGTGATTTTTGGAGCGGATGCCCATACGGTTCAAGATGTTTGGAACCCTTCTGCATGGGAGAAAGGACAAGAGTTAGTGGAGAAATATCAATTACATTTAATCGACACAGTGGAATTTCGCAAACCATTAAGATAGCAATGAGAAGAGAGGAGAGATTATGAAGCCTTATCTGATTATGGAGACACACGGCAAAAGCTGTGAAAAAAATATTATAAAAGGTGACAAATACAGGATTACAGTCCTCACGGAGTGCTTAATTCGTCTTGAATACAGCGAGGACGGTATATTTGAGGATGCAGCTACCCAAACGGTGTTGCATCGTGATTTCCCGGAGGTGAACTTTCAGCTGAAAGAGACAGAAAATGGGATTCAGGTACGTACCTCTCGCCTTTTGCTTGATTATAACAAAAAGAAATTTTCCTCTAATGGGCTTTCCTGTAAATGTTTGGGAAATGAAGATTCTGCTGCATCGGGATGCTGGCATTATGGGGATGAGATTCACGATTTCAAAGGAACGGTTCGAACCTTGGATCAGGTAAATGGTGCCTGCGAGCTGGAGTCCGGCATATTGTCCTGGTTTGGTTTTGCTCTCCTGGATGACTCTAAATCATTGCTGCTCACTGAAGATGGTTGGGTGGCACCGAGAAAAAAAGGAATCGAGGATCTATATTTCTTTGGTTATGGTCATGATTTTCGTCAGGCATTGAAAGATTTTTATCATCTTTGCGGCAAGACTCCGATGCTTCCAAGATTTGCTTTTGGAAACTGGTGGAGCAGATATTATCGGTATTCAGAAGAATCGTATATGAATCTGATGAGCCAGTTTGATCAAGAAGGAATTCCTTTTTCTGTGGCAGTGATTGATATGGATTGGCATCTGGTCGATATTGATCCGAAGTATGGTACTGGATGGACCGGATACACTTGGAACAGGGAACTATTTCCGGAGCCAGAGCGATTTTTAAAGGCACTTCATGATCGGGGCATGAGGACCACTCTCAATGTACATCCGGCAGACGGAATCCGTGCTCATGAAGACTGTTACTTAGAAGTTGCAGAGGAGATGGGTGTAGATATTTCTTCAGAGGAGGCGGTTGGATTTGATATCGCAGATCCCAAGTTTTTGGAGGTATATTTGGAGAAGGTTCATCATCCTATGGAAGAACAGGGCGTTGATTTCTGGTGGCTGGACTGGCAGCAGGGACAAAATACAAAGATGGAGGGACTGGATCCACTTTGGATGCTGAATCATTATCATTTTCTGGACAGTGGAAAGAATCATAAACGTCCGATGACTTTTTCACGGTATGCAGGTCCTGGTTCTCATCGTTATCCGGTTGGATTTTCCGGAGATACCGTTGTGACGTGGGAGTCATTACAATTTCAGCCTTACTTTACGAGCACTGCCTCTAATATTGGATATGGCTGGTGGAGTCATGATATCGGCGGACACATGATGGGATATAAAGATGATGAGCTGGAAGCAAGATGGTATCAGTATGGTGTATTTTCCCCGATTAATCGTCTCCATAGTACAAATAATAGATTTAACGGCAAAGAACCATGGCGTTTTCGACTGGAAGTTCGGCAGACGATGGATGACTTCCTGCGCCTGCGCCATAAGTTGATTCCGTATTTGTACACCATGAATTATCGTGCCTGGAAAGAGGATGAGCCTTTGGTGTGTCCGATGTATTACGATTATTCTCAGGCATTGGGCTGGAACTCTTTAAAGGATTCGAATCAATATTGCTTTGGCACTGAATTGATAGTCAATCCAGTCACTACCAAAATGATTTCCGGTATCAACCGTGCAAAGACAAAGGTATGGCTGCCAAAAGGGCTGTGGTTTGATTTCTTTGAGGATACAACCTATCGAGGCGGCAGGACGTTAGATATGTACCGTTCTCTTCAGACCATACCAGTACTGGCAAAGGCAGGTGCTATTATTCCGATGACAGAGCAGATCAGCGCAAGGGAGGTAAATTCGAATCCTACGGAGCTGACTGTGCGCGTTTACGCTGGTGCGGATAATCAGTTTGTATTGTACGAGGATGATAATGAGACAGCAGATTATAAAGCTGACATCTGTGTGAAAACACCGATGGTTTTGAATTGGACAGAGAGAAAAAGATTTGTCATCGGACCGGCAGAAGGAAATTTGCATTTAATTCCAACGATGCGCGATTATTGTATTGAATTTCATGGAAGTACAGCAAAATCAGCTGAAGTACTGATAAACGGAAGAAAAGTGGAAGCAGAGATAAAAGCAGAGAAGAAGAAACGGATTCTCTGCGTTAAGGGTGTTAATTCCAAGGACAGACTTGAGGTCGTCTTCCCAGACGATACAAACGTGGAGGGAAACGATGTCGTTGAAAGGACTTTTGAGTTCTTAAATCAGGCAGAAATTGATTTTGGGCAAAAGGAAATGATCTATCAGCTTGTAGTCAAACATCATGATGAGCCTGCACTTTTTATTGGAGAACTGCAGGCTATGGAAATTTCAGAAGATTTGCGTGGTGCAGTACTGGAGATTGCGATGGCTTATTAACACCACTTTACAATAGATGTGCGAAAAGCCCACTCCTTTCGGGGTGGGATGGATAGCACAAAAAATAAAATATTGATTGAAAATATTCTCATCATGTGATATATCACGGACAAAGAAAAGGAGAAAGAATAAGTAATCAAAATCATAGACAAATAGGTCTATATGTGATATAATGTGTTTACAAAGAAAGGAGAATTATTTATGAACACATCAAATATCACAAACTATAAACCAAAA
>JBJELF010000037.1:18621-22470 GCA_051879015.1 Lachnospiraceae bacterium | reverse complement strand
TTTTTCGCCACAACTATTATAACCACCCGCAGATATTACTTCATAGAATTTGCCATTTGGTAGAGATTATAGTAGATTCCCTTCCTTTTCATGAGCTCATCATGATTTCCCTCTTCCGTGATACCGTCCTCTGTCAACACTAAAATTCGATCCGAATTGCGAATGGTAGAGAGTCGATGTGCCACAGTTAATGTGGTACGTCCCTCAGACAGTGCTTCCAGTGATTTTGCTACCGCATACTCGCTCTCATTGTCGAGGGCGGAAGTAGCCTCATCCAAGATAAGAATTGGAGAATTTTTCAAAAAAACTCGAGCAATACTGATACGCTGCTTCTGCCCGCCAGATAATTTTACTCCTCGCTCTCCAATATAAGTATCATACCCATCTTTCAAATCCATGATAAATTCATGAGCTCCTGCCCGCTTAGCAGCCTCAATAACTTCTTCACAACTTGCATCCACTTTTCCATATACAATATTTTCATAGACCGTTCCAGAAAATAAATAGACATCCTGCTGAACCACACCAATATTGCTGCGCAGGCTCTTCAATGTCAAATCCTTTATATTTTTTCCATCGATATAAATATTTCCTTCCGTAACATCATAAAAACGAGGAATCAGATTGCAGAGAGTTGTTTTTCCTCCGCCGGAAGGTCCCACCAAAGCTACCTTTTCACCTGGTTTAATGTTCAAATTTAAATTTCTGAAAACTTGATTATGATCGTCTGGATATTCAAAACTAACCTGATCAAAGACAATATTTCCTTTGGCATTTTCTAGAGGAACAGCACCTGGCTCATCAAAAATTTCGATATCCGCATCCATAATCTGCAAAAATCGTTCAATACCTGTCATGCCGCGCTGAAACTGCTCTGCAAACTCAATGATACGGCGAACCGTAGCGATAAAAGTAGACACATACATAACATAAGCCACCAAATCACTGGAACGAATAATTCCCTTCACCATAAAGAAACCGCCAGCTGAAATTGTTGCCAAATACATCAATCCATCGAATAAACGGGTAGAACACTGAAAAGCTCCCATATAGCGATAAGTATACTTTTTAATCTCACGAAATTTTTGATTGTCTTCCTCGAATTTATCCATTTCAACCTGCTCATTGGCAAAAGCCTTTACCACCTTTTGTCCCAATAAACTATCCTCAATACGAGCATTCAGCTCACCTACCTGTTGGCGCTGCTGGCGAAATAATGCTCTCTGCTTAAAATTGATTTTTCCACAAATCACAATCATAAATGGAATAATACAAAAAATAATCAAAGTCAACGGCACGTTGATGGAACACAAAATCGCAAAGGACGCTACACCTTTAATACCCGCAATGAAAAATTCTTCTGGACAATGATGCGCAAACTCTGTAACATCAAACAAATCGTTGGTGATGCGCCCCATAATCTGTCCTACTTTTGTATTATTATAATAAGTGTTAGAAAGCTGCTGCAAGTGAGCATAGGCATCTCTTCTCATATCGGTCTCAATGTCCACACCCATCACATGTCCCGTATATGCCATATAATAGTATGCTGCCGTGTCAATCATACGCAAAATCAGATACAACAGACCTAATTTGCCTACTGTACCCACAGTCAGCAATGCCAAATCCTGCGTTGCCTGATTGGTGATGTAGCGAATAATCAATGGCAGTACAATCTCACAGATGGTGGTCAGTGCCGCACAAAACAAGTCCATGCACATAACCTTTACATGTTTCCTATAATATGGAAGAAACCGCTTAATCAACTCCGTAGAATGATATCCTCTCTTTTCACTCATATAAAATCCTCTCTTTTATCAATTTGTATCCACAGATAAAAAGTATACTCCCCCTCTTACCTTTTTGCAAGTTTTTTATTAAAATTCAATTGATAATATAAACCATTTGCCAGCTGTGTCCACGCCCTCTTGCAGCCGTCCATGCTAAATGCTATAATGACTTTTAAATAAACCAACACGGAGGCATTATGAAAAATAAACTTGATTTAAAAAATATGTTAAATGCAATGAATCACAAGAGCTATCCCTCCTATAAAGATACGCAGGGCAGCTACCAATTTGATGACTATATCCTGTCTATTGACCATGTGCAAGGAGACCCCTTCGCATCTCCCTCAAAAGTAAGTCTGCTTCTTTCAGGAAATAAGGCTGCTTTTCCATCCAGGTTATACGATCAACCTTATAAGCGCATTGCCCTACAGGATTATATCACTCGCCTATTTCACAATGAAATCAATGCCTACAACTTTAAGGCAAAGGGTTCCGGCAAAAGTGGTCTCATGTCCATCAGCCGCCCTGGTCAAGAAATTTTGGAGCGTAGTGCCTGCAAAATCAATCCTTCCAACGGAGATTTGCTGATTCGTATGGAAATCGGATTTCCTGCAAACGGCCGCACAATCAATTCTGGCGAGCTGATAAAAATTTTGTTTGATTTTCTTCCCGAATGTGTTTCCCAGACTCTGTTTTTCCGCAGTTTGAAGAAAGAACAAGTCTTCGCTGTGGCAAATCTGGCAGAAGACCAAGAATTTATCCGCAGACAATTAGATTCATTAGGCTTAGTTGCCTTTGTCGCCAACGGAGCAATTTTGCCTAGAGAGAGTGGTATATCCTCCAAACCAATGAGACAAGCCACTGCATTTGTCTCTCCCAAAGAATTAGAAGTTACCTTACAACTTCCTCATGCAGGCAGCATGACTGGTATGGGCATCAAAAAGGGAATTACTCTGATTGTAGGAGGTGGGTATCATGGCAAATCTACCTTATTAAAAGCATTAGAACTAGGCGTCTACAATCACATTGCCGGCGATGGCAGAGAATATGTCATTACGGATGCCAGTGCTATGAAAATTCGCGCAGAAGATGGCCGCTGTATCAAACAGACAGATATCTCAATGTTTATCAATGACCTACCAAATAAAAAGGACACCAAACATTTTTACACAGAAGATGCCAGTGGCAGCACCTCTCAGGCCGCCAATGTAATTGAGGCAATCGAATCCGGCGCCAAGCTTCTTTTGATTGACGAAGACACCTGCGCTACCAATTTTATGATTCGTGATGAATTAATGCAGCGTGTTGTTCACCGTGACCAAGAGCCTATTACCCCTTTCATCGAACGTGTACAAACCCTTTACAACAAACAAAATATCTCCTGCATTATGGTCGCAGGCAGCTCTGGGGCCTACTTCCATGTATCAGATTGTATTATACAGATGGATCGCTATGTGCCAAAGGAAATCACTTTCCTCGCAAAAAAAGAGGCAGCACAATTTCCACCTTTAGAAATCACCCCTAAGGCTTTTGTTCTGCCCGATTTTGCCCGCAAACCCCGCAGCGATTCCTTCTTCTCCAACAATACTCGCATTAAAATGAAAACTTTGAGCAAAGATGCCTTTTCCATTGACCGTGAAACCGTAGATTTACGCTATGTCGAACAGCTGGTGGACAGTGAACAGACAACTGCCCTCTCCTATTTGCTCAAATATGCTATGATGCATTACTGTGACGGGAAACGCACCTTACAGGAAATAGTAAATGAGCTAGAAAAACTTTTGAAAGCGAAAGGATTGGAAGCTCTATCAGAGGGAAGTTACCTTAGCAGCAGCCTTGCAATGCCACGCCGCCAGGAAATCTTTGCCTGCTTTAATCGATACCGCGGATAAAGCAATAAAAATGCGTTTGATTCTCTACATACAAAATAGAAATCAAACGCATTAAAACTTTATAAACGAAAATAAAAAATCTTTGAAAAATATTCCTTTTTCAAAGACTTTCTAATAGCCAGTAGGGGAATCGAACCCCTGATTCCGCCGTGAGAGGGCGGCGTCTT
>JBJELF010000037.1:0-18521 GCA_051879015.1 Lachnospiraceae bacterium | reverse complement strand
TAATAGCCAGTAGGGGAATCGAACCCCTGATTCCGCCGTGAGAGGGCGGCGTCTTGACCCCTTGACCAACTGGCCTCACTTCATTGCTCTGATAAAATACAAAACTAATAATACAGTCTCTGTATTCAAAACACAATGCTCTATTAACTTAAGTCGAACACCAACATGCTCTAATAGCCAGTAGGGGAATCGAACCCCTGATTCCGCCGTGAGAGGGCGGCGTCTTAACCCCTTGACCAACTGGCCTCATTGCTCGACAATTGATACTATACAATAAAGCATCTATTTTGTCAAGCAAATTTTTGAATTTTTTTAATAAGTTTAATTATTCCAAAAATTCAATCAACTCAACCAACTTTCCTTTGTCTCAATGTTGTCTTAGCAAAATACTCTTTTTGACAGCAAATTAAATAGCCCGACAGCAAAATAAACACTGCTGCCACTAAAATAGCATTTTTTTCGAAAAATTTACATGTAATTGCACATACCAAAGCACTGCCATAGTAGGATAACAAAGTCTTTCCGTACAGCTTAGCCTTATTCAACTGCTCTGGTTTGCGGTCGCAGGCATATTCAGTCAAAGAGGTAGTCAGCTGCTTGAGATTGTTGGTGGAAAAAATAGTAGCACTCACATACCCGCCAACAGTTTTAAAACTATTCCACTGAAATGCTGTGACAAAAAATACTGGAATCAAAGCAATATAGGGGTTCAAACCAGACGGCATTAAAAATAAAATGAACATTGCAATAAAATTGAATATCACACTCAACAAATGCACATCCCACTGGGTTTTCTTTGGAATCCATGTAGATGCCACTAATCCCAACACATACATACCCCACACCATAAGGCGCAGCAGCATAGCCGGCAAACTGTCACCAACCAATCCAACTACAAACTTCATCATATTGGTAGTCTGTGCATTGGCAAACAACTCATCATAATTAATGATTGCATAGGCTCCAAAGAATCCCCCTGTAGCCGACATTGCAAAATGAATATAATACTCTAATTTTTCTTTTTTCATCTCATTGCACTCCTTCAGGGACAATTCGCAGTTGACCCTTTCAAGAGTATACGCTTAATTTTCTCAATTGTCAAACCAACAAATTTCACAATAATTTTGTGATTTTTTATTTTTTTCTGGCGTAATGCGGTAAAAGCTGTGGAGATACTCTGTCAGTCTGAATACCTGCCAACTCCAATGCCTGCTCATAGCGAGCTACGTGCTCTAAGGTCAGTTCCTTGACTGTAATATGCTTCACTTTCTTAGCCACTTCTTTTCCTGCATCGCGGCCAAATACAATAATGTCCAGCAGGGAATTACCCATCAGACGGTTTCTGCCATGAATACCTCCCACAGCCTCGCCTGCTACATATAAATTTTCCACTGCAGTCTGACAGTCAGCACCAATCTGAATTCCACCATTTTGATAATGCAAAGTTGGATAAATCAAAATAGGCTCTTTTCTCATATCAATGCCATATTTCTGATACATACGAAGCATAGCTGGCAATCGTTTCTCTAACATACCTTCACCGTGAATCATATCAATCATTGGGGTATCCAGCCATATGCCATATCCTCCCTGAGGAGTGGGCACTCCCTTGCCGTTTGCACACTCGCGGATAATAGAAGCCGCTGATACATCTCTTGTTTCAAGCGGATGCATAAATGCCTCTCCCTCCGCATTAACCAACATAGCTCCCATGGAGCGAACTTTTTCTGTAACCAGCGCACCAAAAATCTGTTCTGGATAGGCGGCTCCCGTCGGATGATACTGCAAGGTATCCTGATAGAGAAGAGGTGCGCCCACACGATAGGCCAAAATTAAACCATCCGCTGTCGCACCGTAATGATTGGAGGTCGGAAATCCCTGATAATGCAGTCTTCCTGCTCCGCCAGTGGCGATAATGACCGTTTTCGCTCTGGCAATCAACAGCTCTTGGGTCTCCATGTTCATCAAAACAGCACCAGCTGCTTTTCCCTCCGTATCCAAAATCAACTCAATGGCTGAGGTAAAATCAACCACTGGTATCTGACGATTCAGTACCTCATCGCGCAGCACACGCATGATCTCTGCTCCCGAATAGTCAGCTGCCGCATGCATACGTTTTCTGGAAGTACCTCCACCATGTGTAGTAATCATTGTACCATCAGGTTCTTTGTCAAACATAACTCCCAACTTGTTAAGCCACTGAATTGCCGCTGGAGCCTCCGTCACCAGCTTGCTCAGCAATTCTGGCTTGTTAGCAAAATGACCGCCGCCCATGGCATCTAAGTAATGAATCGCTGGTGAATCTCCTGGCTTGTCGGCTGCCTGAATACCGCCCTCCGCCATCATCGTGTTGGCATCACCGATGCGCAGCTTGGTGACAATCATTACATTGGCTCCGCCTTCGTGAGCCTCGATTGCTGCTGAAGCACCAGCTCCGCCGCCGCCAATCACCAATACATCCACATCATAATCCACTTTGTTCAAGTCTAACTCTTTCTCTTTGATACGGCTGTGAGCCTGAAGCAAGGCACCCAACTCTGTCGGTACTTTTTCTCCCTGATTTGGTCCCACCTGCAAAGTAACAAATTCTTCCGTCTTGTAGTCCGGGTGATATTGTCTTAACAGTGCCTCTTTCTCCTCTGCGGTCATTCTTTGAGGCTCCGTCTGCATACGCGCAGTGCGGCTCGCTTCTACTTTTCTGACCGATTCCATCATTTCCGCTGTAAACATCTCCTACCCTCCTACTTTTCAATCACGCGATTGTTGTACATTTCTTTTAATTCTTCTGTGGACTTATTCATCATATCTGCCATCCACTCATTGAAATCACCATTCTCAATCTCTTGCACTCGCTGCGTCAAATGCTTGGATTCTGGTGCAATATATTTTCCAGTAATACGTCTCGCCAACACACCAACTTGTGGGTGAGAAATTCCAGCTGGACAACGCGCAGAACAAACACCACACATAACACAGTCAAAAGATTCCTGCGCACAGCGCTCAAAATCTCCACGCTGAGCATAGGCAATATACTGCATGACATTTAATCCCTGCGTACAGCTTTTCGTACAGGCATTGCACCCAATACATTTATAAATTTCTGGGTAAAGCTGCATCATGACCTGCTCATTAGCTGAAACTTTATTGATATCATACACTTGTTTAACCAATGGGAAAAATGGCAATGTAGCAATGTACATATTGTCCTGCACCTGAGTTTGACAAGCCAGACAGGTTTTGAGTACTGGATCACCCTTAATGCGGTAAATGGTCGCACAGGCACCACAAAAACCACAGCGACAACCCACACCTCTTACTAACTCATAACCAGCATACTCCATCGCACCCATGATGGTGAGATTCTCTGGCACCTCATATCGTTTTCCAAATAAAAAGATTGAAATCATCTTATCTCTCCTTGTAATATAAACTTAATATGATACCAGGGTCAAGAGGTCAAAATACCTTTTGACCTCAATATCATATCTGATATCTTAATATTCATTTGGCAATGTACTCAACTGATCATAGCGAAAGACTGGTCCATCCTTGCAGACATATTTATCTCCGATATTACATCTGCCGCATTTGCCTACGCCGCATTTCATCTTCAACTCCATGGTGGTATAAACCTGAGTCGTCTCAAAACCCAAATCGGTCAGGGCAGAAAGTACAAATTTAATCATGATAGGCGGTCCGCAAACCAACACAGTTTTATCCGTAGAAAAATTCAGTTCCTTTACATAAGTTGGCACAAAAGCTACATTTCCATCCCAGCCTTCCTGAGCACGGTCAATGGTCAAATAAACATGGACTCCTGCCTGCTTTGCCCAGCTTTCCTGAATCTCCTGCAAATCCACCAAATCTTCCTTAGAACGAGCACCATACACAATGTCGATACTACCGTAATCTTCCCGCTTGTCCAACACATAATTAATCACAGAGCGCAGCGGTGCCAAACCGATACCACCTGCAATAAACAATAAATTTTTTCCTTTTAATTCTGTATCAACCGGAAAACCATTTCCATAAGGTCCACGAATAGCAATTTCCTGTCCCACTTCCATCTCATGAATCCAATTGGTCAGACAGCCACATTTTTTGATACTAAATTCCATAAACTCCTGATTCGTCGGAGAAGAAGTAATGGAAAACATAGCTTCTCCCACACTGGGAATCGAGAGCATCGCACACTGACCAGGAATATGCTCAAAGACTTTTCCTCCCTCCAGCCCATTCACACGAAAGGTTTTTACATCTGGAGTATCTCGTCTAATATCTGTCACAATTCCAATTTTGGGAACTAATACATTATTCATTCTTTCATCCTCCACACATTACTTTTCTGTTCCTAATGTTAAAATTACCCTGGCAATATTTAACGACTGAGGACATTTTTTCAGGCAACGGCCACAACCCACACAAGAATACTCCCCCTCATTGTTGGAAGGAAAATAAACTAATTTATGCATAAAGCGCTGACGAAAACGCTGCATTTGAGTGGTACGATTATTGCCATGAGCCATCATAGTAAAGTCGGAGTACATACACGAATCCCAGCAGCGGAATTTCTCAATCCCATGTCCAGTATCATAATCACGAATGTCATAGCATTGACAGGTAGGACAGACAAATGTACAAGTACCGCATCCCAGACATGCTTTGGAAAGACTCTCCCATTTTGGAGAATTGAATAAAGTATTAAGATGTTCTCCGTCAAAGCCAGTCAAATCCAGCTTTCTCAAAGGTAATTGCTCCAGCTTTTTCTGAATAGCAGCCTTTTCCTGCGCGACATCTTTCTCTGCAGCTTCTGCCGCCTCATCATCCAACTCGTCAAAGCAATCTTTCACCCTCTCCGTCAAAGCGATTCCCTTCTCTGTCACAGCCTTCCAGTAGAGTAAATCTCCAATAATCCATGTCGCCACATCACCTGTCGGCTCTGCTGCATCAACTCCAAACACACTGCAAAAACAGGTGCGCTCTGGCTCATGGCAGGCCATAGCAACAATGATGGATTTTTCTCTTTTTTCCTTATAATATACATCCACAGGCTCGCTCAAAAAAACTCGGTCAAGAATGGTAAAGCTCTTGGCATCACAGCCTCTCACCCCAAAATAAACTGTTTGTGCTGTGCGAATTTCTGGCTCCACAATCTGAATTTTCTTTCCCTCTCTCTTCGCATGATACAAAGTTTCCGTCTGTGGAAAAAAACATTCCTTCGCTGATTTTCCCGTCAGCAATTCATCCAGACGAAGAATCGCTGTCTCACTCCATCGTCCAAACATAACCTGTTTTCCCTGTTCAATCGGTGCATACAATTCATAGGAAGAGGAAATTTTTTGAAACAGCACATCAATTTTTGATAATTTAATAACAAACATTAATCCTTTCCTCCTCTTTCATAGACAACACTTGGCTCCGCATCCTGCTTTGTAAAATTCACCAACGGTGATCTTGCATCGACTTCTTCTCCAGCCTGATATTCTCCGTACAAATCATTCATCTCCATGATAAATTTGCGATTGAGCAAATGAAGTGGAATCCCCTGTGGACAGACACGGGAGCACTCACCACAATCCGTACATCTTCCTGCCACATGAAAAGCACGTATAATATGGAACAGATTCTCCTCAAACTCATCCCTGTTTGCCTTAGAATCTACTCCAGAATTATGATTGTCAAAAATACATTTCCGACAAGTGCAGGCAGGACACACATTTCGGCAAGCATTGCAGCGAATACACTTAGACAGCTCACCACGCCAAAAATCAAAACGCTCCTGTGTACTCTTCTGCTGCAGTTCTCGAATCAAGGCAAAACGGTCCTCTGGCTCTGGCGGACACAAATCAGATTCAATAAGCTCGTCAAACACCTTATATTCCCTGCCCTTGCAGGTTTTACATTTGAGCAGCATCCCCTTTGTATCCATCATGCCGCCACAGGGTACCCCGAGCACATAGACTTTCTCACGCTGGATGCGATGTTCCATCAAAAGCTGATTAAAGCTATAAGTATCACAAGGTTTTAAGAGAACTAATATCTTACCCTCCTTACCAGACTCTCCAATCAAATATTTACTCAGATTGCTGCCGCAATACTGATTATAGACCAACAAATCAATTTTATCTGCTTCAAATACTGCTGGGGACACTTCCTCCTCAAAAAGTCCTGCCTCCCATCCAAGGACACGGTTCACGGTGCCATGAGCCAGCAATTTCTTACAGGTTTCTTTTATTCTTCTCTCTATTTCTCGCATCGCAAATCCCTCAGCTTTCTGTTTGGTCCCAATTTTTGAATGGTCTGTACAAATTCATTCATTGTGGCTGAAAATTTTGCTCCTTCAGCAGCAGAAATCCACTCCACTCTGGTGCGCTCCTTTTCGATGCCAAGAAAATCCAACATGCTAAATAACATAGTCATACGTCTTCTGGTATAATAATTTCCCGTTGAATAATGGCAGTCACCCGGATGGCATCCCGCCAAGATGACACCGTCTGCCCCGCGCTCGAAAGCACGCAGAATAAACAAAGGATTGACACGACAGGAACAAGGGACACGGATAATCTTTACATCCGCTGGATAACTCGCACGGCTAGAGCCAGCTAAATCCGCTCCCGCATAACTGCACCAATTGCAGCAAAATGCCACGATACATGGACGAAATTCTTCAGTTGTATTTGTTTCTATCTGCATATCGCATCTACCTCCGCCATAATCTGTCTCGTAGAAAAGCCCTTCAAATCCATCGCACCAGAAGGACAAGTGACAGTACAAGCGCCACAGCCCTGACAAACAGCTTCATTGACCTTTGCTATACGTCTCACCTCTCGCACACCATGGTCATTGACCAGCTTCTCTTCATAGCTGATTGCACCGTAAGGACACACATTTTGACACATGGAACAACCATTACAGAGCAGCTCATCGGAATGAGCCACACATGGATTTGTAGTCAATTTATTTTTACACAGCAGACCAATCACCTTCGCCGCTGCTGCTCCCGCCTGAGCCACCGTCTCTGGAATATCCTTTGGACCCTGGCATACGCCCGACAAATAAATACCTGCCGTGGGACTTTCCACTGGTCTCAACTTTGGATGCGCTTCTGTCAGGAAATTGTTGGTATCAATACTTGCCGTCAGCATCGTTGCTAAGTCCTTTGCTGATGGATCTGGCTCAATGGCGGTTGCTAACACAACCATATCGGTTTCCATATGCAACTGTTCGTTCGTCAACATATCCATCGCCTGCACCATAAGTCTGCCGTTGCTTTGGGTAGAAACCTTGCCCACCATACCTTTAATATAATCTACTCCATACTCTTCCACTGCACGACGGTAAAATTCATCAAAATTTTTACCTGGAGTACGTACATCGATATAAAAGACATGAACATTGACATCGGGATATTTATCTCGAATCAGCATAGCATGCTTTGCTGTGTACATACAACAAATCTTAGAGCAATAGCTCTTTTCACGGCAGGACTGACCTCTTGACCCCACACACTGAACAAAAATCATATCCTTTGGATGCTCATGGTTAGAAGGCTTTACCAGCTGTCCCTTCGTTGGACCAGCCGCATTCATCAGACGTTCCAACTCTAAAGATGTGATAACATCTGGACTCTTGGTATACTGAAATTCATCAAACTTCTCTGCTGAAATAGGATTAAATCCCGTAGCCACCACAATGGCACCATACTCTCGAGTCACAATTTCATCCTGCTGCTCAAAATCAATCGCTTTCACACCACAAGTTTTCTGACAGATACCGCATTTTCCAGTTTTAAAATGAATACAGGCTGTCGTGTCGATGACTGGCACATTTGGAATCGCCTGTGCAAAAGGAATATAAATGGCACTGCGGGTGTCCAATCCCATATTAAACTCATTTTTTGATTTTCTGGAAGGACATTTGGTGGTACAAACACCACAACCCGTACACAAATCTGTGTTGATGTGTCGAGCCTTCTTTCGAATATCCACCTTAAAATTGCCCACAAAGCCCGAAACTTTTTCCACCTCACTGTATGTAAACAACGTAATATTCTCATTAGCCGCTGCATCTACCATCTTCGGTGTCAAAATGCAGGCTGCACAGTCCAAAGTAGGAAATGTCTTGTCCAACTGCGCCATCTTTCCGCCAATCGTCGGCTTTTTCTCTACAATATCCACCTCAAATCCTGCATCCGCAATGTCTAATGCAGTCTGGATTCCAGCAATGCCTCCGCCAATCACCAGTGCACGCTTGGTCACTGGGCTTTCTCCCGCTTGCAGCGGCACATTGAGCAAAAGCTTCGCCACAGCCGTTCTCGCTAAAATAATAGCCTTTTCTGTTGCTTCCTCTTTATCCTTATGAATCCAGGAACATTGTTCACGAATATTCGCAATCTCCACCATATAAGGATTTAAGCCCGCTGCCTTAGCCGCCTTGCGAAAGGTGGTCTCATGCATTCTCGGAGAACAGGAACAGACTACAATTCCTGTCAATTGATGCTCCTTTATCGCATTGCGAATCAGAAGCTGCCCCGCCTCGGAGCACATATATTGATAATTGGTGGAAAATACCACACCCGGTTCCGATTCCATCGCTTTGGACACTTGCTCAACGTCCACGGTACCAGCAATGTTACTTCCACACCAACAGACAAATACGCCTATTCTCTGCATATCTTTTTTACCTCATTATTTTTTTCTGTAGCAATTCCGCCAACCAAACAGGATATGGCAAAATTAATCATTGCAAAAATTTATTATGACTTTCATTATCTTATTTACTATATTTACGAAATGCGCTGACTAAAGCCTGCTGTGGAATCTCTCCATCTAAAACGGCTGCCACATCCGCTGGTGAAAAGACATCCATTCCCTGCTGTCTTTCCTGTAAATTTCTCACAGCCTCAATCAATTTAGCTGGCTCTACGCCTCTTGGACAACGCTGCACACAGGCCAAACAGGATAAGCAATAATACAGAGAGTTGGAAGCCATCAGCGTTTCTATATTTCCCTTTAGCACCATGGAAACAAATTGATGAGGATGGTAGTCCATCTCGTCAAAAGCAGGACAAGAAGCGGAACATTTCCCACATTTCATACATTTTCTTGGATTCACGCCACTGGTAACGAGGACTTCATTTTTTAAGTCAACCATCTTTATTCTTCCTCCTTCAAGCCAAGTGCTTCTGCCAATACTTCCGTGAAATATCGCACGGGAATATCAATGCTTCCATTTTGTTTTAAGTTGTACATACACAGCGGACAGGCGGTAATGATTTCCTCTGCACCTTTTTCTTTGGCAGACTGCAAAATAATATCGCAGCGTTTCTTTGCAAAATTTTTATCTTTTACCACCACATAACCGCCACAGCATTCGTTTCTCTGAGAATAAACAATAGGGACTGCTCCCAATGCACGCAGCAAATCTTCCATAATGGTGGGATTTTCCGCATCATCTAACTGCATTTCATCACTTGGTCTCAACAAAAGACAGCCATAATAGGCACCAATTTTTCTTCCTTTCAAGGAATGAACCACTCGCTTTTTCACTTCATCAAAACCAATTTCATCCCTCAGCAGCTCCAGATAATGAAGCACCTTTGTCTCTCCCTGATAAGGATCTGACAATTCCAAATACAAATTTGCCTTTTTGCGAATGGTCTCGTTGGTTTTCATATCCTCATTGACACGCTTGATTACATGGTGACAAGCAGAACAAACTGTCACTAATGTCTGCTGCCTTTCTTTTGCTGCATTCAATGTACGAACGGAAGACAATCGAGTAGCAACCTCATTTTTTGCCATTGGATAGACACCGCCGCAGCATTGCCACTCTTCTATCTCCTCCAAGTGGACTCCAAGCGCCTCAGCCGACAAACGGGCATAGCGTTCTAAGTCCTTCGCCTTGTTTTTCAAGGTACACCCTGGATAGTAACTATAATTCATTCGGATTTCCTCCTTGTAGTATCGTCAAAGTAACTGCTGACTGAATCGTTACTTGTCAAATACTATCATACAACAAAATGAGCGATTTGACACTTTCTTTTTATAAAAAATGATATTTTTTTCACACATGATTCCAATGCTTACCATTCTCGTCTTTAGAAGTTAACATCATAGGATAGCTGATTTTTGACTCATTTTCTGAGTTAATCTCTTTAAAGCATGCATAATTCCTGCGCCCACCACAATCGTCAACAAATACAAACCGTTGGTTGCCCAGGTAGGCAGCACTTCATTGATTTGTTTGAATACAATCTGCGTGTTAGGATAATAGCAATTGACGTAAAACATATTAATATCGCCATTGATTCTTGGATAAATAAAACCATTCAATCCCACAGCAATTCCTGCAAAAATCATAAATAAGCCTACGGTTTTCCCGAATCCCTTCCAACTAATATCCATATAATTGCAGGAATGAATCAATATTCCAATGACAATCAAACAAATATGAAACGTAAAGGAATGTATCGTCAAGGCAGTTCTTACATGCATCATACCCGAAGTATCCAAAAAGACTGCTATTGCCCCCAGCATATTAAAATCATGCAAAAAATCTGCAATCATCTGTTTCTTCTTTTTGTCTCGCAAAATCAGCAAACACGGTGCCAGATAAATAGGCAAACTGCACAATTGAAAAGGAAAATACCACCAGTTATACTCCTGCCTATTCACTTCAAAAAATAAATACCACTGCTTCCAAATTTCTGACAAAAATAGTGCGATGCCCAGCCAGCCCACCACACTAATCTGCCATGGCTGCCTTTGTTCTTCTTGTCTTTCCATCCATTTTCCCCCTTTCACAACCATTTAGTCATATAATGAACCAATTTATATCGAAACTTGCTAAGCATGATTCCACACTATGCAACCTCGTTGACAAAATATCATAACATATCTTCTCTAAAAATTGTCTTTCCAAAATCAATATAATTAGCTGGCACATGGTCGGTCAGCCAAATATCGTTTTTGACATGATAAAATAGATATCCTGCCTTATACATTTCCTTGGCCTTTACCACTAATACACCCCCCGGTTGTCCATGCCGACGATTTCCTTTCTTCCATGCCACACTCCTTAACTCAGTCAAGAAAATATGGTCTCTTGCTTTTTTTCCCGATACTTGGAAACGAATAATACCCTCCTGCTGAATGCCACCCAATGCACCGACCGTTGTGCCATGATATAAAATTTCTGGCGGCTGGCTGCTATTCTCATACATATCACTTAGCTTCAAGCCTGTTGAATTTCCATAGTCAGCTCTCATTTTTGTATGACACTCGTCAAAACGATATCGCTCATTTTGCCCTAACATTTCAATGTCCTCACGATTCACATCATAACCCTTATCTCGCAATCCCTCAATAATCTGACTGACCGATGCATAGCCCGCCTTATCCAAAGTAAGACCCAAACTCTCTGGAGCATGTCGCATTGCACGAATCAATACTCGCTCTACTTCCTTCTTTTTCATTGTCATTTTCCCCTTTCTTACATCCAATATTATGATGTTGGGGTCAAAAGGTATTTTGACCCCTTGATACCTATGGATTGCTTTGCAGGCACCATCACAGATATTAGTCCACGGACTGGTCTGCAAACATCCCTTCGGTCTCTGCTTTGAAACTGAACTTATATAGTAAAATCTTTACATCTCCTCTATAATATAACGCAATTGTCGACAAATTTCATCAAACATACAATTTAAATCCAATGTTTTGACAGAAATTCGATTTCCACTCATATGGTAAGTCTGATTTGGCCAAATTTCTTCATCTGTCCCTGCATACAGCAATAATCCTGCCACAGTCCGTCCATTTGATTTTTGTTCTTCTGCTTTATTTTTTACATAAGTAAAAATTTGATACAGATTATCCGAGTGAATTTTATGTGCTGAAAAATAGCTCTGAGTCGTATGCGCATAATATTTCGCATCGATAATTAATATTTTATCCTTATATTCTAACATAATATCACTCTGCATGGTTGGCAGTAACTCTTTGTTGCCATCATCCAACTGCCATGAAATTTTACCACTATGTACTTTTATGTTTGGAAATTCCTTTTTATAATATTCCAGCAAAAATTTTTCATATAGACGGCTCATCCGCTGCTCATCAAAATAATCTTGCATATGAACTCGACCATCTTCTCCGGTCTGAATCAATCCTTCCAAGACCATATAACAAATGGACAGTAACATCTGCATATTTTTATTTTTACTTCTAGGATTCTGTACTATACTCCACTGAATTTTTCTCCAATCTACGGTATCAATTCCGTCCATGGCAAACAGCAGTTGTTTTATCGCTCGTTTTCTATGTCTGGAAATATCGGCTCGCAGCAGCCATTCCATTGTTGTTTTCATAATCTGATTTTCATAGTGATTACTAGAAAACTCGTCATAGCTACAAATGAGCTGTCGCCTTGAGACATTGGCATTGACAATCGATTGAGACAATTCGATTTTTCCCCGAATTTGGCTCATCTGCTCCGTATTGGAAACATATTCTCGCTCTAAGCCACGTTTTTGTAAATTCTCCATCCCCTGAATCAGAATCGCTGCACAGAGTTCTTTTGCATTGTCAAACTCTTCCAATGCCATATCCCGATATCCTGCTGTCTGCAATATCTGAAATGCATAGGATAACATATAATAAATATTTTTTATTGGTATCATCACTTATCTCCACTTACTTTGAAATTTAAGGAAACAAAACGCCCTGGCTGATTCCTCAACCAAGGCGTTAACAATGTGCCCGAAGGGATTCGAACCCCCGACCCACGGCTTAGAAGGCCGTTGCTCTATCCAACTGAGCTACGGACACATATTCTTTTCGTAATTATTCAGTCAAGTTCAAATTTTCAAAAACAGACTTTATTATCAATAAGCTATTTCCCATAAATTTGTATCTGACTGGATAATTACTTTTTTCATTCATTGTGACTCATACAAACATGAAGTACAATGATATCGATCTAAGTGGATTTCTATTTGCTGCCACTCACAATTGACTTCTCATAATTAAGCCAACTGAGCCTTAGCAACCTCTGCCAATTTAGCAAATCCAGCTGCATCATTGACAGCCATATCTGCCAATACTTTTCTGTTCAACTCAACGCCGGCCTGCTTCAAACCAAACATAAACTTGCTGTAGGAAAGACCATTCATTCTAGCTGCTGCATTGATACGAGCAATCCACAGCTGTCTGAACTGTCTCTTTCTTTCCTTTCTACCTGCATAAGAACTTGTAAGTGCTCTCATAACAGACTGCTTTGCTACTCTATACTGCTTGGAACGAGCTCCTCTATAGCCCTTAGCCAACTTTAATACTCTATTGTGCTTCTTCTTAGCATTCAAACCGCCTTTAACTCTTGCCATGTCGGTATTCCTCCTTAATTTTATGATTCAAATTTTTTCAAATTATAAGTATGGTAAAATCTTTTTCATTGCCTTAACATTAGTAGAATCCGTAATGGTGGCCTGTCTAAGATTTCTCTTTCTCTTGGTAGACTTCTTTGTCAAAATGTGGCTCTTGTAAGCCTTCATTCTCTTTAACTTTCCTGTACCTGTTGTCTTAAAACGCTTTGCTGCTGCTCTGCTTGTTTTTACCTTTGGCATAACTAATTCCTCCTGTTTAAAAAATTAAAATGAACTTTATTTATTTCTTCGCCAGTACTAGACTCATGCTTCTTCCTTCCAACTTCGCTGGTTTTTCAACCATAGCGACATCTGCAAGGTTTTCTGCAAAATCATCAAGGATATGTTTTGTATTGGTCATATGTGCCATTTCACGTCCCTTGAAGCGCAAGGTAACCTTTACTTTGTTTCCTTTTTCAAGGAACTTGCGTGCACTGTTCATCTTCGTATTTAAATCGTTTGTATCAATATTCGGAGACAGACGAACTTCCTTCACTTCAATTACTTTCTGCTTCTTCTTCGCTTCTTTCTCCTTGCGCATCTGCTCATAACGATACTTACTGAAATCGATAATCTTGCACACTGGCGGCTTTGCATTTGGAGCAATCTTTACTAAATCCAAATTTGCATCCTTTGCCAACTTTAATGCATCCTTTGCAGACATGATACCCATCTGCTCTCCATCTTCATTAACTACACGAACTTCCTTGTCTTTGATCTGTTCATTGATTACTAACTCGCTAATAGTTCTGTACCCCCATCTTATAATAGGCTGGATAAAAATCCATAAATTGTTTGGAAATAAAAAGTGGATAACCATAGATTATCCACATAAATTCATAAAATCGTTTTTGGGCGCAAAAATCCGTCCAAACTTTATTATCGACCTTACAATATAAACCCGGGACATTTCATTACAACGCCAAGGTGAGAGTGGATACTCTACTTTCCTGCTGCTTTTCTCAACGTGTTATATACTACCACAGTAATTTTTGAATGTCAAGCACTTTTTTACTTTTTTCAACCCTGACAATTACCTCAACTTCCTACACCGTTACTACTCATCACTACCATGCACAGCTGAGTCAATTGAATGATATGCTTTCTGCAGCTGTTCCAAATATTTTTTTTCTTTCTTTGATAGGTTTGCCTGCTCTAATAATTCTGGACGCACCTGCAGCGTCTTCTCGATAGATTTTTGTCTTCTCCACTCCTCTATCTTAGCATGATGCCCGGATAAAAGTACATCCGGCACTCTCTTTCCCATAAACTCTTCTGGACGTGTGTACTGAGGATATTCCAATAGATTATCATGAAAGGATTCCACCTCAGCCGACAAATCATTGTTTAATACTCCCGGAACCAACCGAGAAATACAGTCAATCATCATCATTGCTGGCAGTTCTCCTCCTGTCAGCACATAATCTCCCGCCGACAAATAATCTGTAGCCACCATTTCAAGAGCTCTCTCATCAATACCTTCATAATGACCACACAAAAAAACCAGATCTTCCTCCTGGGCTAGTTCCTGAGCAATTGCCTGGTTAAAGACTTTACCTTGAGGTGTCATATAAATCACCCGAGGCTTATGTCCTAATTTTTCCTCCAAATCCTTGCAGGCCAAATAAACCGGTTCCGCCTGCATTACCATGCCGGCTCCGCCGCCATAAGGATAATCATCCACTTTTTTATGCTTGTTCTGAGAATAATCTCGGATATTGATGGCTTCAAGAGAAATTAAATTTTTTTCTACTGCGCGGCCAATAATACTGGTATTTAATCCCTGCATCACCATCTCAGGAAATAAAGTCAAAATATAAAATTTCATGCCTAATTTCCTTCCCGATTATAAATCCAACAAACCATCCAACAGATGTACTGTCATCTCATTTTTTTCTAAATCTACTTCCAAGATGCAATCAGGAATAGCAGGAATCATCAACTCCTTGCCCGCTTTTGTCTCTACGATATAGACATCATTGGCTCCCGTCTCGTAGACATCAGTCAATACACCCAGATACTGTCCATCCTCTGTAACAACATCCATGTCAATTAAATCACCAATGTAATTTTCATTTTCCTCGCAGGCAACAGCATCTTCCCTGTCAATATAGAGCTCACACTGACGGAAATTTTCTACATCCTCAATGCGATTCATTCCCTTAAATTTTAAAATAACTTGCTCTTTGAAAAAGCGCACATTTTCTATCTCTAATCTTTTCTGGTCTCTTCCTATTTTGATGTATACTTTCTCAATATCAAAAAAACGGTCTGGTGTATCGGTGGTCGGATAAACTTTAACCTCACCTTTTAATCCATGTGTACTTGTAACCACACCTACTCGCAATTGACTCTCCATGCATTTTTCTCCTACTTTTTACTTGAAAAAACAAAAGAGCTGTCTAATGCTAGACAGCTCTCATTTGCTCTTTGCAGATAATCTGCCACCAGCTTTCGTATAAGATGTAATATCTTACTGAATTTCTACGATAACCTTCTTATCCTCTCTGGAGGCAGCAGCCTTCACAACAGAACGAATTGCCTTTGCAACTCTGCCCTGCTTCCCAATTACTTTTCCTGTATCAGATTCAGCCACTTTCAACTCCAAGACAATACCTTTTTCTGTCTCTGTCTCAGTCACTTCCACCTGATCCGGAAATTCTACCAATGATTTTGCAATCACTTCCACTAATTCTTTCATTTGCTCGCCTCCATGGGGACGTAAGATCTATTAATCTCAGCATTTTTATGAGCATAAATCATTTTAATTTATTTCTCAATACCAGCAATCTTCAACAACTTAGCAACTGTCTCAGTTGGCTGAGCACCATTCTGCAGCCACTTCTTAGCCTCTGCTTCATCAAATTTGATTGCGCTTGGATTCTGATTTGGGTCATAGCTTCCAACTACCGCAATGAAACGACCATCTCTTGGACTTCTCTCATCTGCTACAACTACTCTATAGATAGGAGCCTTCTTCTTACCCATTCTTGTTAATCTCATCTTTACCATTGTTAATTTCCTCCAATTAAATCTTTATTAGTGTTTTTATAAATCTATTCGAGTAAGCCTATCTTTTGCCTACTCGCTGCACACAATTTGCACCTCATGAACTATTTATTCTCACAAATCTGTGCGCATTAAAAAGGAAGTTTGAATCTTCCTTTTTTATTCTTGCCTGTCATCATACCTGACATCTGTTTCATCATCTTTCTAGACTGCTCAAACTGCTTCATCAAACGATTTACTTCTGCAATGTTGACACCTGCACCTTTCGCAATACGATTCTTTCTGGACATATTAATAATGTCTGGATTTTCGCGCTCCTCATAGGTCATGGAATAGATAATAGAGCGCACACGGTCAAACTGTGACTCGTCAATCTCTGGCATATTTTTCATCTTGCCAGTACCCATACCTGGAAGCATATCTAAAATCGCATTCATACCACCCATATTCTTCATTTGGTCTAACTGCTGCAAGTAATCATTAAAATTGAACTGCCCTTTCTTCAAGCTCTCAAAAGATTTCTTTGCCTGCTCTTCATCAATCTGAGCTGACGCCTTGTCTATCAAAGTCAGGACATCGCCCATACCAAGAATACGGGAAGCCATACGGTCTGGATAAAATTGCTCCAAATCCTGAAGTTTCTCACCCATGCCGACATATAAAATTGGTCTTCCTGTCACAGCACGAATGGAGAGAGCTGCACCACCTCGAGTATCGCCATCCAATTTCGTCAAGACAACACCGTCAATGCCAATCTTATCATTAAAAGTACTTGCTACGTTAACAGCATCCTGACCTGTCATGGCATCTACCACTAATATTGTCTGACTGACATTGGTGGCTTCCTTAATGTCAATCAACTCCTGCATCATATCCTCATCAATTTGAAGACGACCTGCGGTATCAATAAAAATTACATTGTGACCATTTTTGTTGGCATATTCCAATGCTGCCTTTGCGATATTGACCGGTTTTTCTTTATCTCCCATCTCGAAGACATCCACACCGACTTTTTCACCGTTAATTTGCAGCTGTTTGATAGCTGCCGGACGATACACATCACAAGCTACCAGCAATGGCTTACGTCCACGCTCGGACTTCATCTTAGATGCTAACTTTGCAGCAGTGGTAGTCTTACCAGAACCCTGCAAACCAGCCATCATAATGACTGTCTTTTCATTTCCAGAACGCAGTGCGATTTCAGTCATCTCAGAACCCATTAAGCTAGTGAGCTCATCGCGCACAATCTTAATCACCATCTGACCTGGATTTAATCCATTCATCACTTCTTCACCGACTGCTTTTTCCTGAACGGACTTGACAAACTGCTTAACCACTTTGAAGTTGACATCAGCCTCCAGAAGAGCCATCTTGACTTCCTTCATGGCAGCTTTTACATCTGCTTCATTTAATTTGCCTTTTCCCTTCAGATTTTTAAAAACTTTCTGTAACTTATCGGATAAGCTTTCAAAAGCCATACATTATTCCTCATTCTTTCAACAATTCCCAATTTGCAACCTTCAACCCGTGCGCTCTTATTACCCGCGATATTTCAGCTAATTGCTGTCCATACAATGAAATATTTGAGGGTCCAATAACAGCTATTCCGCTAAATCAAACTTCATCTATAACAGACTGAGATACTTCTTCTATCTGCTCCAACAAAGCTTCTTCTTTAGAGCTGCGATACTGAGCGGTCAATTGCTTGATAATCTCTACTTTATGTTTGAGATTTAAAAAATGCTCTACCAAATGGAGTTTTTCCTCGTAGTCCATCAAAATTGTATCACATCGATGAATCAACTCATGCACACTCTGTCTGCTGATTCCCTGCTCACGGGCAATCTCGCTATAGGAGAAATCATTGAACACTACTGCTTCATAGACTTGCTGCTGCCGCTCGGTCAACAACTCTCCGTAAAAATCATACAATAGCGCTTGCTCGACAAATTTTTCCATGCTGCTCACTCCTACATCTTTTGCTCGACAGAAATGACTGCCTTTGCTTGTCACCTTGCCTATATTACATGATAAAAGTGGTTCTGTCAAGTATTTTTTCCTGACAAAACCACTTTTTTATTGATTTCTT
>JBJELF010000036.1:0-22658 GCA_051879015.1 Lachnospiraceae bacterium | reverse complement strand
ATCGTATCCAGCGCACAGGACTCAGAAGCCAATACATAGGTAGAATCTCCACGCTTGCCAATACAGAGAGGTTTAAACCCAAAAGGATCTCTCGCCCCAATCAGTTTCCGTGGACTCATGACAATCAAAGAATAGGCACCCTTGATGCGCTTCATTGCTGCTGTCACTGCCTCTTCTACCGTCTTGGTACGGATACGATTCTTTGCAATCAAATAAGCAATCACCTCAGAATCAATGGTTGTCTGAAAAATCATACCCTTATTCTCCATCTCACGTTTCAAGCTGACCGCATTAATCAAATTGCCATTATGAGCTACCGCAAGACTTCCCTTTGCATAGTTTAACACTAAAGGCTGAGCATTGCTGCGGAAGCTTCCTCCCGCCGTCGAGTAACGCACATGTCCCAATCCAATATTTCCGTGGAGTTTGCTTAAATTCTCCTTGTTGAACACTTCATTGCACAATCCCATGTCCTTATGAAAATTTACCACACCCTTCGGACCATCGGTGTCGCTGACAGCAATTCCGCAGCTCTCCTGTCCTCTGTGCTGCAATGCAAACAAACCATAATAAATCGAACTTGCCACATCCTCGCCGGAAACATCATAGATACCAAATACACCACATTCTTCCTTCAAATTGTCATCCACATTATATTGAATGCTGTTTTGTTCTATCATAAAGCAATTGGTTCCTTTCTAGTATATTTCTGTAATCGTACTTGTTTGAATCCACGCTCAATCCTTTTACAGAGCTTGGATATCTTTTTTACAGCCGTCAGTCCTAGTCTGACATTCATGTGAGATACCGATTGCTCTGTGCCCACAATGTCTTCAGACCAAACTTCCTTTTTATTATAAACTACGCTGTCACAGAAATCAATGGAAAAAAAGATTTAAGTTCCTTTTATCTTAACCCGATAAATTTTACAAAATTTACAAAATTTTTAAACATTTCATAAAAAGGAGGATTCATGAAGCTTTTTTTCATGCATTTCCATATCACGTATTGCCAGTGCCAACTGATACGGAAGCAAATCCTCTGCCGTCTTTAAAGGAGAGTTCAAAAGACTCTTGATTTTCTGAACTTGATAGTTAACCGTATTGCGATGAATATACAAAACTTTTGCCGTATGCTCGAGACTCCGATCATTTTCTATATAAACTTTGAGCAATTCCAGATATTCTTCCCTTCTTGCCGCACAGGCATCTAAGGGTGCCAACAGCTCATTGGCATAAGAATACAACACTTCCTTATCCCGAATGGAAAATAAAATTTTGTAGATACCCATCTCCTCAAATTTAATGAAGGGTTCGTTGCGGTAGATTGCCATGCGAAGAGCCGTCTGAGCGCGCTCATAACTTTTGTTGATATTTTCCAATCCAATTACCTCAATACCCACACCGACAAACACGCATTTATGCTCCGCTGCCTCCTGATAAACGTCAAAAATACTTCTGAGAATTTCCATCAGATAACTTGCATCTACATTACTGAGTACTACTAATTCATAATCCTCATAGCTAATCAGACCAAACTTTGCTTTTTTTAGATTATGAAAAGAGCGAAATCGCCGCAGCTGATTCCACAAAATATACTCTCGGCTGTTAGCCTTACGACTTTGCTCATCCTGATCCACATAGATTTGAATGACATTAAATTTTCCCTTCAAATCATAGTATTTTTCTAAAATTTCACGATATTCCTTTTCATTTTCACGTTTTAAGATAGCATCCCGCATTGCCCGGTCATGAATCCCACTCTCATACTGCTCGTTGATAATTTTCATACAAAAATTTTGAATCAAATCTGTAATCTTGATCTCCCAGGGCATAGTTAAAAGTGGAAACTCTTTTTCCGTACAATAGTCAATCACATCCTGCGGAATATCCACAATAAATTTTCCCACATTAATAATCAGACCAGAGGCATGCCCCTCTATTAATTTTTTCACTAATGTCAATAACCAACTCGATTCTGCTGCACATTTCATACAAGTAGTCACTGCCAATTCTGCACCATGAAAATAAGTGATAATAGCTTCATCTTCTAATAAATGTACCCAACTAACTGCATTTCTCTCATTACTTTTTCCTGTGTGCAAGGTCAATTGAAATGGATTGTCATCCTGTTGATATAATGTCTTTAATGTAACTGCCATTGTTGTCTTCCTCTTATATACACTATTTTTTATCTAATTCCTATTGAAACCTTTTCAAATTTTTATGTATCCACAGCACATATAATACCTCATTTTTTTAGATTTTGCTACTATTTACAAAATTTAATTTTGTATTATAATAAATTCATGTTAAGGAAATCACGGAGCGATTGTCAAAGCAAACACACTGCTTTCGCGATTTCCCCTTTAAAAAATTTGAATAATCGTCTATTTATCATAATATATGTCTTTGTCCCGAGTAGCTTCATCACTGCTCGGGACTTCCTCTATGAGAAATTTTTATTAAGGAGATATTATTTTATGAACAATACTCTCATTTTTACTTTGGAAATACTTGGTACGATTGCCTTTGCCGCCTCTGGTGCAATGGTTGGCGTACATAAAAAAATGGATATTTTTGGTGTCTGCGTGCTCGGTGTCATCACCGCCTGCGGCGGAGGAATGATTCGAGATGTAATACTCGGTATTACGCCGCCTAATGTATTTCAAAATCCCATTTATGTGATTGTAGCCACAATAACTTCCTGTGTTGTATTTTTGACGCTTTATATCCATAAGGGACGCTTTCGTAATGAACACCTAATCAAATTTTATGACTATGCAATGCTGATGATGGACTCCCTCGGTCTCGGAGTATTTACCTCCGTAGGCGTCAATACAGGAATTCAAAACGGCTATGCCAGTCAAACTTTTCTTTTAGTCTTTGTAGGAACCATTACTGGTGTAGGAGGCGGATTACTGAGAGATATGATGGCGGGTGTACCACCCTACATTTTTGTCAAACATATTTATGCCTGCGCTTCTATTGTAGGTGCTTTTGCCTGTGTATTGATTTATCGAAACTTTGGACTCACTCCTGCCATGGCAATTTCTTCCATTATCGTCGTGCTGATTCGCTACATGGCAGCTTACTATCGCTGGAATCTGCCTAAATTAGATTCCGAATAAAGCCTAAACTATCAGAATCGGCAGAAAAAGCAATCACATTGCGGATTGCTTTTTCTGCTGACTTTTTTATGAATTATTTTGTTGGTTTCTCCACCGTTAAAAATCACAGCTGCGAAGGTATTCTCTGCACAATGCTTTTGCAGTCTCATTTTCTGAAATATAGTTCCCCAAAATACTTAAAAACTTCGCTGTGGTGCCAATCTTTGACTCATAGGTATCATAATATTCACTTAACATCTGCTCAAATGCCTCACTTCCCATCGCCTGACGTAACTGAATTAAAAATAATTCTCCCTTATTATAGATAACCTTCACATAATACTCCCCTAATTCCGCTGGAGTCATATCAATCGTCATTCCATTTGTTTCCTCTGGAAGTACATTTATTAATTGAATCATTCTCGTATCCCAATCAAATCCACCATACAAATATTCACGATAGATATCCTCACTAATTTGAGCCAAAGACTCATCCAACCAGGCTTCCTTATACTGATCATTCCCCACAGAAGAATAAAACCACTGATGTGCGGTCTCATGAACTACCACCATGGAATCCGCCTGTTGATACCACTGATGATCGGAAATCAAGATTAACTGCGGTGTTTCCATACTATTACTGATTTTGCTCTCCACAATATCCAAGCTATCATAAGGATAGGCGCCATATACCTGACTAAAAATTGCAATAGCATCCTGTGCCTGAGCCAAAAAAATATCTGCATTTCCACCCTGATCATAGGCATAGGCACGAATTTTAATTCCATTCCACTCCGTCTCTTTCATCTGATAAGCCGGGGAAGTCATTACATAAAAATCACGAATATTGTCTGCTTTGACAATCCATGTGTCGCTTCCATTTTGACTTTGTTGAAGCACTTCCTCTCCAGCCGAGATAACTGTCCAGCCTGTCGGCACATGCACCGTGATATTGTAATCTGCTATTGGCGAAAAAACAGCTTCGCCTACCGCAAAGGTCGGATCCGTATCCCACCCAGTTTGCGTCCAAGCTGCCAACATAGGGTAAAAACTTCCTAACTCACAGTAAGGCTGCATTTCGCCCTGTGCATTAGTCACAAAATCATAATGAGTGCGCTCTCCAACAGAATAATTTCGACAGACTGGCAGATCATACTCAAACGATAAGGTCATGCGCTCTCCTGACTTCAAAGGCGTCGCCAAAGACACATAGACTACACTGGCTGACTCACCCCTGCGCACAGCCAAATACTCATCGGTTCTCAAATCTTTCATACCATAATAAGTGGTATGCGGATAAGATGTACCATAACTTGCGGCATAATTCTCAATCCATGACTGAGCATAATCTCTCAGACAAATTTCATATCGGGTATACTCACTGATGTTGGTAAAACTAATATTCTCTCGAATACGCACTGTCACGTATTCTCCCTGAGAAAAAGCGCTGTTTGGATTGTAAGGGATATTCGGAATAGTAATGTCCAATTCATATGCATTTGGCTCCGCCAATATATTGCTGGAAACAAATGCTCCTGTTGGACTTTCCTCCCCCTCAATATAAGTCACTGTCCACTCCTCTGTAGTCGGCTCCTCAATCGTAACTTCTTCTACAGTCACTTTCTCCGTCTCATTGACAATGGAGTTCTCGGTCATCTCTTTCGATACAGTATCATCAAAATTTTCGCCAGACACCTCAGCATCATTGTTGCTGCTTTCAGATATTTCCTGTGACTGCTCTAAAGTCATGCCTGATGAGCTAGTGTTATCTAATGTCTCTCTATCGCAGCCAGACAACAGCAACAACAGCAAGACACCACTTAAATAATAATTAATTTTCCTCATACTAATCTCCATTCCGCTGCCTTTGTCTGACGGTAATTCAAAGTCCCAGTTCCTTGATCGTTTCCTTTACAAAATCAATATCACTATATGGATATTTCACCCCATTCTCTTCCTGATAATGCTCATGTCCCAGACCAAGAATCGTAATCAAATCACCTTTCTCTGCATGCTCAATGGCATACCGAATGGCCTTTTTTCTCTCTGGAATTACAATATAAGCTCCATCCGTCTTATCCAGTCCTACATGGATATCTGCCAAAATTTGTTCAAAGGTTTCATAGCGATTGTGCCCCGATGTAACAATACTCAAATCAGCCAAACTTCCGCTGGCCTCACCCATTTCATAACGTCTTGACTTAGAACGATTTCCATCTGCTCCAAAGACACATACAATACGTTTTGGATGATATTCGCGCAATGCCTTCAGATGATTTCGAGTGCTGTATCCATTGTGAGAGAAATCTACACAGACAGAAAAATTTTCTCCTCGATATACCATGTCAAAACGACCTCTGATATGCAGATGACCCAAAGCTTGATTCACAGCCTCGTTGGAGACCCCCAATTTCTGTGCTACACAAATGGCAGCCGCCGCATTGGACACATTAAACAGCCCCGGCATAGATTTGAGTACATAATCTCCCTGTACCTCTCCTCGAATAGAAAAACGGAATCCTGGCTCATCCTTTTCATAAATTTTCTCCACATCACAAATTACACAGTCAGCATTGTCCCCATATCCAAAGAAGGTGACCGGCTTAGTGATATGAGCCATCAAAGCATCCGTGTGAGGATCATCGCGAAATACAAATCCATGTTTGCTCTGCTGTACCAGCATCGCTTTACAATACAAATATTCTGCAAAATCTTTATGTTCAACTCCACCGATATGATCACCCTCTGAAATATTGGTCCAGATGCCATACTCAAAAGGGATGCCCTCTACACGATACTGTTTCATTCCCTGAGAAGAAACCTCAATGACAGCATGAGTACAACCCTGCTTTACCATCATAGCCAAATATTTTTGAATTTCCATTGGATCTGGAGTGGAATTATCCAAATCAAAAAGATTATCTCCAAAAATAGCTCCATTGCTTCCAATGGTGCCTGTCTCAAACCCCTGTGCACGCAGCATATCAGCCAACATATGGGTGGTTGTGGTCTTTCCCTTTGAACCTGTAATACCTACAGTAACCATTTTTTCTGCGGGATAACCATAAAAAGCACTGGCCAAAATCGATGCAATCTTTCTGGTGCTTTCTACTTTGACGATGGTGACATCTGCCTGGGTTGATACTTCTTTTTCCACTACAATCAAAGCTGCTCCCTTCGCAGCGATTTCATCAATACAATTATGGGTATCAAATCTAGCTCCTGCAATACAAAGAAAAGCATCTCCTTCCGCAACCTGTCTATTGTCATGGCAAATACCTGTAATCTCCTCCTCTAAATTTCCCTGAAGTAATTCATATTCCACACGCTCTAACAACATTTTTATTTTCATGACTGTAACTCCTTTTTTCTTCTATTGAAAATCTTTTTTAATGAAACCGACATGCCCCGTAATCGGAGCTCCTCCATATAGAAAAGTCGATTGCTCCGTGCTAATGCATTCCTGCAATCTCTGCCTGTATTCGCAATTCGAGCTATCGCTTTATTTGTTCATACAGGTCAGCTCATCAAATTGTCTATGTATTCGCTTATACAAACATAGCCGCTTGACAGGACTTTTATAGTAAAATACCAAAAAAATGCCCATAAGTCAACCACTCCTATATTGAACTTCAAACAGTCTTTTGAACCTGATTTTCCAAAACATATTCAAATTTAAAAGAAAATAATTCCTTCCGTAAAATTTTAATGAATTTTGCTGAGCGAACTTATGAGAAAAGTCCAGCGTGACCGAAGTCATGCCGGACTTTTCATTTAAATCATTTACCTAAAAATATTTTTTGAACATTGCACAAATAGACCTAATCCTTTACAGAATACGCACTTTTAACACATCATCCATAGCATTTAACTGCTCATAAACCATATCAGGTGCCTTTTCGTCCAAATCAAACATACAATAAGCATACTCGCCGCGGCTCTTAGAAACCATCTCCGCAATATTCATTCCGTCCTCACCAAATAATGCAGTAAATCGGCTGATCATGCTAGGTTTATTTCTATGGAAAATACAAATTCTGGAAGGCTTATTCGCATTGCCTAAGCTGCAGGCTGGGAAGTTGACAGAATTTTTGATATTTCCGTTCAACAGATAATCATTCAGCTCATCTACTGCCATCATAGCACAATTGTCTTCAGACTCCTCGGTAGACGCTCCTAAATGAGGAATTACAATGGTGTTTGGCATCTTGACAGATTTTTCATTTGGAAAATCTGTGACATATTTGGCAACTTTTCCGCTTTGCAATGCTTCCAACATATCGTCATCGTTGACCAGAACATCACGTGCAAAGTTTAAGATCACTACGCCATCCTTCATCTTATCAAAAGCAGCTTTATTAATCATTCCCTTAGTATTTGGATTAGCCGGCACATGAATCGTAATATAGTCACAGGAAGAGAAAATCTCATCTACGCTCGTGACACGATGCACATTTCTCGAAATACTCCAAGCGTACTCAATCGGCATACCTGGATCAAAACCATATACATCCATTCCCAAAGAATTCGCTGCATTGGCCACACGATAACCGATAGCTCCCAGACCGATGACACCCATCTTCTTTCCCAACACCTCAGTGCCTGCATAATGTTTCTTCTGCTTTTCTGCTGCCTTTGCAATATCTGCATTCTCTCTCTGAGTGCTTACCCAGTTGATACCGCCCACGATATCTCTTGCTGCCATCATCATACCAGCAATGACCAGCTCTTTCACACCATTGGCATTCGCTCCTGGTGTATTAAATACTACAATTCCCTTCTCTGCACATGCCTGAAGCGGAATATTATTAACACCAGCACCAGCTCTTGCGATCGCCAATAAATTTTCCGGCAATCCCATATCATGCATCACTGCACTGCGCACCAATACTGCATCAGCCTCATCATAATTTTCTGTCAAAATCAGTCCTTCTTCCAGACGATCCAGACCAACCTTAGCGATTGGATTTAAGCACTTAATCTTCATAAAACACCTTCCCATTACTTAAGATTTTCCATCTCAAACTTCTTCATAAAAGCAACCAGCTTCTCAACACCTTCCTGTGGCATTGCATTGTAAATACTTGCTCTCATACCACCAACTGTTCTGTGTCCTTTCAAGTTGACAAAACCAGCTGCTGCTGCCTCTTTAACAAACTTGGCATCCAAATCTGCATCGCCAGTCACAAATGGCACATTCATCAGTGAACGGGAACCTTTTTCTACAGTACCATGGAAAAGCTTGCTCTGGTCAAGATAATCGTACAAAATGGCTGCCTTCTTCTCATTGCGCTCCTTCATTGCCTGCAGCCCTCCTTGCTTCTTGAGCCATTTAAATACCTTGCCACAGATATAAATACCATAGCATGGAGGAGTATTGTACAAAGAATTTGCATCTGCATGAATCTTATAACGCATCATAGTTGGCGTGCCCGGCAGCACATCCTCCGTAATCAAATCCTCACGAATAATGGCAATAACCACACCAGCTGGTCCTACATTCTTCTGTACGCCACCGTAAATCATACCATACTTTGTCACATCAACTGGCTCAGACAAAAAGCAAGAGGACTGATCTGCCACCAAAATTTTCCCCTTTGTATTTGGCAATTCATGAAATTTCGTACCATAAATCGTATTATTCTCACAGATATATACATAGTCTGCATCTTCACTGATTGGAAGATCTGACACATCCGGTATATAAGAAAAAGTCTTGTCTGCACTGGATGCGATACATCTGGCATCACCGTAAATCTTTGCTTCCTGATAAGCCTTCTTTGCCCACTGACCAGTTACAATGTAGTCTGCTACTTTATTTTTCATTAAATTCATTGGAATCATCGCAAACTGCAAGGATGCTCCACCCTGAAGAAACAGTACTTTATAATTGTCAGGAATATTCATCAAATCACGCAAATCCTGTTCTGCCTCTTTGATAATTTTGTCAAATACCTTGGAACGATGGCTCATCTCCATCACAGACATACCACTTCCCTGATAGTCCATCATCTCTGCTGCTGCTTCCTGCAATACTTCCTCTGGCAACACTGCAGGTCCTGCCGAAAAATTATAAACTCTACTCATCATACTTTGTCCTTTCCTAATGATTGTAACTCTCTGGTAACTACTCGATTAGCTGAATAATTACACTATCTGATTTTATTCAGAACCCATCAATCCTATGACCTCTGATAAACAGATGTACAACATATCCGATTTTAGCAGTATTCCCTGCATTCGTCAACCTTTTTGTGTATTTTTCTATTGGATATTTGTCTTTCTGCCACGTACAGATAAATTAAATTCAAAAAGCAGACCCATCCTTTAATTTTCACCAAAAGATGGAGCTGCTTTAAAAAATTTTTGTTTTAAATACTTAGTCTGGTGAACCATTTAACAGAAGCCACAGACCTTTACAGCCTGTGGTAGTTCACTTACATTATTCTGCAATCTTGCTAATTTTGTTCTAAAAATTTACATTGCTTAATTGAATCCATAGATTCTCTGGGCTACCTGATAACCGACTATCAAAACTTTTCTGCCCAAACGTCCCGGTGCATTAGAAGCCAATCCTAAGACACGGCCATGGCGCAAATGATTGTAAGTTTTGCGATTCTGGTGTTTCATAAAATACCATAAATCTTTCTTCAATGCCAAGTTTTCCTTGAGACCTGACTTTACTAAAAGTACACTGGAGATGACACAAATAATCTCTAAATACTGGAACATATACTTTCTCAGATGCTTGTTCTCAATCGTAGTCAAATCATAGGACTGGTACATGATTTTATTGACACGCAGCTGCTGAATAATTCGGGAAGTCATAACCTTCTCATTAACAGACTGATCCTCACGTCCAATATAGTAGCGATAAAAATTTGTATCAATATAATAAATTTTCTTGACATAAGGCAGCGGATAATACACATAAATATTATCTACATAAAAAGTATGCTTTGGCAGCTCCATTTTACATTCCTTCAGCATCTCAGTGCGATAAATAACGGAATGCATCAAAATATACTTACCAATATTAAAATCCTTAATATCATCCCAAGTAAAGAAGGTCTCAACAGGCAATTCCTTGGCATAGCGCATAACCTTCTTTTTTTTGGCGCCTTCCTTCTCATACACAAAATTGGAAATTAACATATCCAATTCCAGATTTTCATTCACTACTTTTCTCAGTAAGTCTAAAATCTTTTTATAAGACTCTAAGTTGACCCAATCGTCGCTGTCTACCACCTTGAAATAGAGCCCAGTAGCATTTCTCAGCCCCGCATTGACTGCTTCACCATGGCCACCATTGACCTGATGAATTGCACGCACAATGCCGGGATGCTCAGCCTCCAAACGGTCCGCAATCTCTCCCGTTCGGTCCTTAGACCCATCATTGACAATCAAAATTTCAACCTCATCTCCCCCTGGAAGCAGGCTATTTACGCAATTTTCCATATAAGCTTCTGAATTGTAGCTTGGAATTGCTATGGAAAGCAGCTTCATTTTAACTTTTCCTCCTTATTCTGCGCTTTTGGGGCCATCGGGCCCAACAATAATAATACGCAAAGTATTGTAATCATATCTGCTGCAAAGGTTAACGCTAGATATTGCCATTCGTTCAGCACTAAATTTTCAAACCATACTGAATTAGATGCCCACACGGAAGTAGCATTCATCACTGCATGTACCAATACACAGAATTTCAAGCTCAAAAATTGTTCATAAACTAAAGTCAAAATCCAGCTCACCACGAAAGCATAAATAAATTGCAGCATATTTCCATGATACAACCCAAATAGCATTGCCGTCAAGAGTGAAGCAGCAAGAAATTTTGAATAAGTTCTGGCGCGCTTAAAAATCAGACCACGAAAAACCAATTCTTCTGCCAAAGGCGCTGCAATCACCATCGCTAACAGTTGAATCACCAAAGACTCTGAATACAAAATACTGGAAAGCTCATTTGCCTCAGACTCAAAAATTACATTAAGCTGCAAAATATCCATGGTAAAATTAATACCAAAACATGCTGCCACACCCATAATCATCAGCAGTACAACATGAAACACATTCCACTGCATTTTGGGTACATGAATTCTCTTTTTATCCTTTTGATAGAAAAACATCAAAATGCATGCCGCCGCCAAGTCAATAATAATAGTAATCAACATACCATGACTATAAACTGCATCATACAACAGCTCCATACTTATAGAGTATCCCATCATTTGCCCTACTGCCATCACAATCATCATATAGACAAACTCAGTGATGAGGGTAATACCCATGAAAATAATAATTGGATAAATCGAATTCCACATTCTCTTATAAAAACTGTCTCCTCGCATAAGTACCTCCCTTCAAAATGTTTCTCAGCAATTCAGCCAATCTTTTGACTGAATCTTCATTGTAATCAATGAAATATGGGAGTCTAAAAGCTGCAGGTGTAATTTCCCTCCACTTTACAGACTCCCAAAAACCACATTAGATGGTTGCAATATCAATCAAGGTTAGTTCTTCTTCTCTGTTCTCCAAACTAGTTACTAATGCCTGTGCAGTATCGATGGCAGTCAATACATTGACACCAGTCTCAATGGCATTTCTTCTGATGATAAATCCATCATGACTCTTGTTTGCTCCCTGATGAGGAGTATCGATAACCAAATCAATATGATGATCCAAAATTAAATCCAAAATATTTGGTGATTCTTCCTCAATCTTTCGAATACGGAACACTTCGATACCATTATCTTCCAAAACCTTCGCGGTTCCTTTACTTGCGTAAATCTCATAGCCTAACTTTTCAAAGCGGCGTGCGATGTCTACAATATCCGGCTTATCCGCATCATTTACCGTGATAATCATTTTCTTAAACTTAGGAAGACGAATGCCCGCTCCTAAAAATGCCTTGTACAGTGCCTCATTGAAAGTCTTTGCAATGCCCAGACACTCACCAGTAGATTTCATTTCCGGTCCCAACGCAATATCAGCACCACGCAGCTTTTCGAAGGAGAATACTGGCATCTTAATTGCGATATAATCAGCGTTTGGCTGCAAACCTGGCTCATAGCCCAACTCACGAATTGTTTTTCCGATAATAACCTCTGTTGCCAAATCGACAATTGGAATACCCGTCACTTTGCTGATGTATGGCACAGTTCTGGATGAACGTGGATTTACCTCGATAACATAAACCTGACCATCACTGACGATGAACTGAATATTGATTAAGCCCTTGACATGAAGTGCTCGCGCCAATCTTCTAGTATACTCCACCAGAACTTCAATCACATGAGGATTCAGAGACTGAGCTGGATAAACAGAAATACTATCACCAGAATGAATACCTGCACGCTCCACATGCTCCATAATACCAGGAATTAAAATATCTTCACCGTCACAGACTGCATCTACTTCTACTTCCTTGCCCATCATATATTTATCTACCAAAATTGGATGCTCCTGAGCAATTCGGTTGATGATACCAATAAACTCAATAATATCCTGATCATTGATAGCAATCTGCATACCTTGTCCGCCTAATACATAAGAAGGACGAACTAAAACTGGATATCCCAGCTCATGAGCAGCCTGCAACGCCTCATCGCAGGTAAATACGGTGTGTCCAGATGGTCTTGGAATACCACATTGTTCCAAAATTTCATCAAAGAGTTCTCGGTCCTCTGCTGCGTCCACATCTTCTTCCTTTGTACCAAGGATTTCTACACCCATCTCCTTTAATGCCTTTGTCAGCTTAATGGCCGTCTGACCACCAAACTGTACCACTGCACCGTCTGGTTTTTCTAATCGAACCACATTCTCCACATCTTCTGGTGTCAATGGCTCAAAATACAACTTATCTGCAATATCAAAGTCCGTAGATACGGTCTCTGGATTGTTATTGATAATAATGGTCTCATATCCAGCTTCTGCAAATGCCCAAGTACAGTGTACGGAGCAGAAGTCAAACTCAATACCTTGCCCAATACGGATCGGACCAGAACCAAGCACCAGGATTTTTTTCTTGCCAGAGGTTTCCTCTACCTCATTTTCGCTGCCAAATACAGAGTAATAATATGGTGTAGAGGCAGCAAACTCAGCGGCACAGGTATCAACCATCTTGAAAGCAGCATGCAAATCCCACTCATCTCTCAGAGCTTTGATTTCCTTCTCGGTCTTTCCAGTCAACTTAGCAATCACATTATCTGGAAATTCAATTCTCTTCGCTTCAGCCAACAACTCCTTGGTCAATGGCTGGCTCTTTAGTGCCTGCTCCATCTCAACCAAAATCGCAATCTTATCAATAAACCACTCATCAATCATGGTAATGCTGTGAATGGTTGCATAATCAATCCCTCTTCTTAAAGCTTCCGCAATGAGCCAGATACGTCTGTCATCCACTACATGAAGCTTCTCAATAATTTCCTCATCAGTCAAGCCGTCATAATCACTGATAATTAAGCTATCCACATGCTGCTCAAGGGAACGAATGGCCTTCATCAAACCACCTTCAAAATTATTGCAGATAGCCATAACCTCACCCGTTGCCTTCATCTGGGTAGTCAGAGTTCTCTTCGCATGAATAAATTTATCAAATGGCAATCTTGGAATCTTGACAACACAGTAATCCAACATTGGCTCAAAGCTGGCAAAAGTTTTCTTTGTGATAGCATTTGGAATCTCATCCAAAGTGTAACCCAATGCAATCTTTGCTGCTACTTTGGCAATTGGATAACCCGTCGCTTTGGAGGCCAAAGCAGATGAACGAGATACACGGGGATTTACTTCAATCACACAGTACTCGAAACTAGTTGGATGCAGCGCAAACTGTACATTACATCCGCCAGTGATATTTAACTCACTGATAATGTTCAGCGCAGAACTACGCAGCATTTGATACTCCTTATCCCCCAAAGTCTGAGAAGGAGCTACTACAATACTGTCACCGGTATGAACACCAACAGGGTCAATGTTTTCCATGTTGCAGACTGTAATCACATTGCCAGCACTGTCACGCATTACTTCATACTCAATTTCCTTCCAACCAGCAATACAGCGCTCAACCAAAACCTGTCTCACACGAGAAAGGCGAAGTCCATTGGCAAGAATCTCTTCCAACTCCTCCTGATTGTGTGCAATACCTCCACCACTGCCGCCCAGGGTGTAAGCTGGACGAAGTACCACTGGATAACCAATTGTATTGGTAAATTCGATACCA
Source organism: Lachnospiraceae bacterium (assembly GCA_051879015.1). Taxonomy (GTDB): domain Bacteria; phylum Bacillota; class Clostridia; order Lachnospirales; family Lachnospiraceae; genus JBJELF01. The sequence continues at coordinate 8,331 of JBJELF010000036.1, read as the reverse complement.
TCCTGAATATTCTCTACTACCTTAGATGGAGCGATAGGCTCATGAATCTTTTCCATAGTCAGCTTAAACTCCAGACGATCCTCTGCCTTCTTGATGGTCTCCGCTGTAGTACCAATCAAACGGCAATTATTTGCCTTGAGAATGCCTTTCTCCTCTAACTCCATACCCAGATTTAAGCCAGCCTGACCTCCCAAAGTCGGCAAAATGCTGTCTGGCTTTTCTTTCCTAATAATCTGCTCCAAAACCTCCACTGTCAATGGCTCAATGTAGACGTTATCTGCAATACGCTTATCTGTCATGATGGTTGCTGGATTGGAATTAACCAAAACTACCTGCACACCCTCCTCCTTTAAAGAACGGCATGCCTGCGTACCAGCATAATCAAATTCAGCGGCCTGTCCAATGACAATTGGACCAGAACCAATCACTAAAACTTTCTTGATACTATTGTCCTTTGGCATCTTATCTCTCCTCCATCATCTTCATAAAACGGTCAAACAAATAATCACTGTCTCTTGGCCCTGGACAAGCCTCTGGATGGAACTGTACCGTAAAAATGTTCTTTCCTGTGTAAGCAAGTCCTTCATTGGTGCCGTCATTGACATTGACAAAAGCAGGTACAGCAATGGCGGGGTCCAAATTTTCTGTATTTACCACATAACCATGATTCTGAGATGAAATATACACACGTCCCGTCATTAAATCCTTGACTGGATGATTGCCGCCGCGATGTCCATATTTCATCTTGTAGGTGCTACAGCCCGTCGCCAACGCCATCAGCTGATGTCCAAGACAAATGGCAAAAATCGGAATATCTGATTCATACAATTTTCTTACTTCTTTAATAATATCAACGCACTCAGCTGGATCTCCAGGACCATTGCTGAGCATAATTCCGTCTGGATTGGCAGCGATAATCTCATCTGCCTTTGTACCTGCTGGGTAAATCGTAACTTCACAGCCACGCTTGTTCAGCGATTTGGCAATATTACTCTTTGCTCCAAAATCCATTAGTGCTACCTTGTATCCGTTTCCTGGCAGAACTTTTTTCTCTTCACAGGTGACTTTCTTTACCACACCTGTCGGTGTATACTTCTTTAATTCAGCAATGACATCTTCCAACACAAAATTTTCATTGCGTGTAATCATACCATTCATGGTACCCTTTTCTCGCAAAATTTTTGTCAATGCTCTTGTGTCAATTCCTGCAATTCCTGGAATATCCTGCTCTACTAAGAAATCCTGAATGGTACCTTCGCTGCGGAAGTTGCTGGGTATTCTGGAAAGCTCACGCACAATATAGCCATCTGGCCATGCACGCAAAGACTCCATATCCTCTCTGCAAATTCCATAGTTTCCAATCAGAGGGTAAGTCATAACAACTGCCTGTCCTGCATAGGATGGGTCTGTCAGAACTTCCAAATATCCTGTCATAGAGGTATTAAATACGATTTCGCTGATTATATCTTTATCGGCTCCAAATGCAGTGCCAGTAAAAACATGACCATCTTCGAGAATCAGAAATGCTTTCATCCAGTTCCACCGTTCCTTTCTATTATCACTTGCATTTAATTGTGAACTTGCGTCCGCACAAAAAAAAAGACGAACACTTTGTGCGCACACTCCCTGAGGAACGTCCGCACATTATGTGCACCGTCTTAATAACTCATATTTCAGGCGGTACTTCGTTCTGCCCTCTTTTTGTTTCTAGTAGTCTAACACAGCTTTTGCAATATTTCAAGTAAAATCTTTCTTTTTCACCCTTTTTTACACGCTGCCCTCACTCTTTTCCATTAAAACGATAAGATCAGTCATCACTGTTTGTCATTGTCATGAAAGTTGGAAAGAAAAGCAGTAGTGACATAAACTGTGTTTTTGAATTCTCTCTCAGAAATCGAATCCACTACTTTAAAATCCATCTGCATCCAAAGCTCATCAGCGGTCAGCTTGAAATGAGCCAACAAAATACCAATATCAATTTCCTGCAATTTTTCAAAAGGCTTATAAAATCCCTCTGTCTTCTTCATAAATATATGAATTTTATTTTTTTGTACAACCAAACGCCAAGGCTGTCGATTCATAGCCGATGGTGCCAAACGCCCTGCCTGCAAAATCGCATCTATTGCACTGCCATACTCTTCTTTTTTGACCAAAATCTGTTCAAGCGGCAAACGCTTCGCCTTTGATGCCTCTCTTTGACACTCACCCTTGGGATATCCACATGCCAAAACCATCAACAATTCCTGTCCTACTGGAATCAATTCCTTGCCCTTAGATAAAGTGACCATACCTTGATAACAGCTTCCAATTCCCTTTTCCGTCAAATATAGAGCAATCTTTTCTAGCAAAAATCCAGCATTCATTCTGCCCTCCTGTGTTGGCGAGCCACAAAATAAAATATAATAAGGTGCCTCTGCGTAAGCGCCCAAAAATTTTATTCTTTTCTCATCCAACATATTAACTAGCAGTATCGTGTAAGGTTCTTCCGAATATAAAGGAAAAATATAATCCTTATATGCATGAATCTGCTGTGTCATTTCCTCTGAAAAGGCTTTCATCACAAATTTTCTCACTGATTTTCTCATATGAATTGCTCCGTACAAATCCATTTCTTATTTCACTCCCTACTATTTTCTCATGATTGGTTTATAAAATATTACCCGTAAAACCAGATACCTTTACGGTCTGTGGTAGTTCACATTTAAAAAGTCTTTTATAAAATTTTTCCCTCTTTTGCATAAAATATATTAGGAAATTTTTTGATTTCCATAAAGCAACACAAAAGGATGTGATTCATTATGAAAATACAATTTATTGCTGCCCACGAATTGGACAATTGGCTGGAAAACCAACATGCAATCCTTGCCGATGTTCGCCCAAGGGAGGAATACCGCACATGGCATCTTTCTACTGCCATCAATCTACCGCTGGAAGAAAGTCATATTTGGCTGACTCGCCCGCCAAAACAACGACTTATCATTTTTTACTGCAAATTTGGCAGCTCCAGTCTGCAAGCCTGCCGTCTCGCCATCCAACAGGGCTGGAATGCAGCAACCCTCTCCGGCGGGTACGAGCATTATCATGGAAAATATCGCAAATAATGAAGTAGGAGGAAAAATCCCTCCTACTTTTTTAATAAAATTTATAGGATACCAGGGGCAATATGTCCTCCTACTGAATAATTGTGCCTGTCTTACCAGCCAAAGCTGCAACTGCTTTGTCCAAAGAAGTAATCACTGCACTGCGTCCCTCTCCTGTCTGCACAAAACTCAACGCTGCATTCATCTTTGCCGTTGCTCCCTGTGTCTCAATGGCTTGATTGTCCAGCAATGCCATTGCCTCACTGCAGGATAACTTACCCAGCTTTTTATCGTCGCCATCCTCACCCTTGACAATAATCTGCTCTTTGCTGCTTAAAAACAGTAAGTACTGTGCATCCAACTCATGAGCTAATTTCGCAGCTGTAGCATCCTTTTCGATAACCGCCGATGCTCCCTTTAAACGAGTGCCCTGCTCTAACACAGGAATACCACCCCCGCCTGCTGCGATAACCACTTGTCCCGCATCTGCCAAAGTCTTAATCGCATCCAACTCATAAATCTCAATCGGTGCTGGAGAAGAGATAATTCTTTGATATCCATGCTTTGTCTGAATCACATAATTTCCCTTTTCCTTTTCTGCCTCAGCTTCCTGCTCATTCATAATACGACCAATAGGCTTGATTGGCCGGTTGAACGCACGATCAAAGGGGTCAACTTTTACCTGAGTAATAATAGTGGCAACAGACTTATAAATACCTCGATTCAAAAGTTCCGTACGAATTTCATTCTGCAAATCATAGCCAATATAACCCTGACTCATAGCACTGCATACAGACATAGGTGCCACCGTAAATCCTTCATGATGCTGACCAAACTCCGTCATAGCGGTATGGATCATGCCGACCTGCATACCATTGCTGTGAGTGATGATGACCTGATATCTTGCCTGAATTAAATCCGCAATCGCCATCGCTGCTTTCTGCACTGCTGTCTTCTGCTCAGGGAATGATTTTCCAAAAGCACTGCGTCCCAGTGCCACTACTACACGTTTGTTTTTCATATCCATTTACCCTTATCTCAAGAACCAGCCTGTCCTTGATGGAATCCTTTCCTTTACTATAATCACAATTTATTACATGATACCAAGGTCAAAAGGTCATACTTTTTGACCCGCAAAACATGAGAAAGTAGCCCGAATAGGGCGGATTTCGAATGTTTTGTGGATTGCCAGAGCATAACATGCGCAGCAATCCGTAGGTGTCATGGGGTCAAAATGTCTTTTGACCCCAACATCATTATATACGAAAACAGACAGAATGGCAACTTAAAAATAAATAACTGCTTAAATTTCATTTGCTGCATGATATCCCGTGCGAATTGCCTCTACGATACTGGCTGTTCTCTCTCCAGAACAATCTCCGACAAACTTCACTGGAACGGTCACACCTGACACGTCAAATGGCACTTTCTTAGAGCCCACTGCCATAACTACATAATCACAAGGAATGGTTATTTGTTCCTCTGTCTTGCTGTCTGCAGCCAACACACCATCTTCTGTTATCTCAAGCACTTTCGTGTTAACATACTGCTTTACCCCATGCTTTGTAAAGTCTTCCATAATAATTGGCAAAATTGTGCTGGATTCTCCATTTGCAATCTTGTCAAGCATCTCAATAATAGATACCTGACATCCTTTTTCCAGCAGATACTCCGCTGTCTCTGTGCCAACCAAACCACCGCCAATGACGGCACAACTGCCGGATACGCTGACCTTGCCAGCCAAAATATCCCAGGCGGATACCACATTGGCTTTATTCGCTCCACTGATTGGCAAGGAAATGTTCTTTGCACCCACTGCCACAATCACGGCATCTGCCTGATTCATTATATCTGCATCTATGGTTTGTCCCAGAATAATCTCCACACCCAGTCTTGGTAAAATCTTTTCATAATATTCAATGGAACGCAAAATTTCTGACTTTCTTGGAGGAGCAGCTGCCAGCCAAATTTGACCGCCAATCCTATCAGCAATATCATAAATGGTTACTTTGTAACCACGTTTAGCTGCCACTCTAGCAGCCTCCAAACCAGCAATACCAGCGCCTACTACGATGACTTTCTTTTCTCCATCACCCGGACGAATTGATATAGTTGCCTCATCACCATTTTCTGCGTTAAGTACACAGGATATGTAGCGGCGATTCTGAATAGCATCCACGCAGCCCTTATTACAGTTGAGACAGGTACGAATCGGCTCTCCAGCCTCCACCTTTAAAGCAATATCTGGATCTGTCAGCAAAGAACGACCATAGCCAATCATATCTGCTTGTCCTTCTTCCAAAATCTTTTCTCCCGCTTCCACGGTTACCACACGTCCAACCGTTGCCACTGGAATAGATACTAATTTTTTGATTTCTGCTGCGATTGGTAAAGTCCAGTTATAAGGAACAGTTCCCATAGGAGGAATCGTATCACCCATATTTCCAGTATGATTTGCCTGTGCTGCCTGAATCATATCCACGCCAGCCTGCTCCAAAAGGACGGCAAATTTCTTTGCCTCCTCAGGCTCCAAACCACCCTTTCCGCGGAGAGTTCCATCGGCATTCGTGGTAATAATGGGGAGCTTATACTCAATCATCAGGTTTGGAGCTGCCTCTTTGATAGCTGCCACTGTCTCCAAAGCATAACGCACACGATTCTCAAAGATACCACCGTACTCATCCGTACGATGATTCAAAATTTTAGAACAAAGAGAACCCAGCAAGCGATCTCCATGTACCTCAATTGCATCAATACCTGCCTTCTGTGCACGTCTAGCACAGGCTGCAATTGAATTTTTGATATCAGTCAACTGTTCCACTGTAGCTTCACTGACGAAACACTGCATATCATGATGCAGCTTAGCATAGGCTTCCTTAGTAATCTTCTGAGACTCAGCCATCTTTGCACTAAAAGTTTCCATATCTCCAGCTGCTTTCGCCGCCTGTGCCGCTTGTGCTGCCATCCTTGCTCCCATAATCATGCGCCCAACGCCTGGCACATCATACTCAGGATGAAAAATTTGCAATGCAAGCTTACTGTCATACTGATGTACCGCATCTGCCAATTTTTGAAAAGATGGAATTTGACGATCATCACAGAGCTTAGGTGTAGGGGATGCGGTATTGACTGGTGCTACATCACCAATGACAATATAGGATACACCACCCTTTGCCAATCTCTCATAAAAATGAAAACTTCTCTCCCCAATAGAACCATCTCGCTCCTCATATCCAGTTGTCAGCGGTGGAAACATAATACGATTTTTCAGTGTCAGATTTCCCACTTTCAGTGGCTGCAATAAAATTGATTTGTTTTCTGCCATAGCATTCTTTCCTTTCTTGTAAAATGAATTAATTTTCTCCCATCCTTTTTTTCACTATGTGATACAATTTTATCACATAGTTTCGATTTTGTCATCAAAAAAAGAGGATAGAAGTCAAATTCTATCCTCTTTTATAAAATATTAGCCGTGTATCCACACACCATAAAGGTGTGTGGATACACGGCACTCACTACTGCATGTATGAACAATCCAACACTCTGTTTGCTAATATCAATTAGCCAAAGTATCTCTCCAACAGACCTTTGAACGCCTTGCCATGTCTAGCCTCATCACGAGCCATCTCATGTACTGTATCATGAATTGCATCCAAGTTAGCAGCCTTAGCTCTCTTAGCTAAATCAACCTTACCAGCGGTAGCACCAAACTCAGCATCTACACGAAGTTCCAAGTTCTTCTTTGTACTGTCAGTTACTACTTCGCCCAAAAGCTCTGCAAACTTAGCAGCATGCTCTGCCTCTTCGTAAGCAGCCTTCTCATAGTATAAACCAACCTCTGGATATCCCTCTCTGAAAGCAACACGAGCCATAGCAAGGTACATACCAACCTCAGAGCACTCACCTTCAAAGTTTGCTCTCAAATCAGCAATAATGTCTTCGCTCACACCCTTAGCAACACCAACTACATGCTCAGCAGCCCAAACCTGATCTTCCTTTACTTCATTGAACTTCTCAGCTGGCACCTTACAAACTGGACAAAATGCTGGTGCGGTCTCGCCTTCATAAACATATCCACATACAGAACAGACAAATTTCTTCATTTTCTTACTCTCCTTTATTTTTTATTTCGTTTCGTGACATACTTTCACTCCTACACTGATATATAACAGTGATAGTTTCTCGCCTCAACAGTCTTCATATAGACTTCTAGAATAACGAGCTATCCCCGTGTGTCCCACGGTTCCTTTAGACATTGATTGCAAATGCCATAAAAACTTAGCATATAACCTTCCACCTGCCCTACTTCATACTCCGTGGATTGATCCAGCACAGGCAGAGTGTGGACAGAAATATCATACACCCGTTTACAGCGATTACATATAAAATGATGATGGAAAGAGGTATTAAAGTCAAAATGATCTACATCCTGAGTCGTAATTCTGGAAATCTCGCCTTGCTCCGTCAACAAATTCAAATTTCGATAAACAGTTCCCAAGCTCAATTTGGGATATTGCTCACGCAAATTCATATAAATATCATCCGCAGTAGGATGGTATTTCTGCTTGGCCAAATATTCCTTTATCGCCTCTCGCTGGCGGCTGTATTTCATCATCCTTTCACATCCAATCTGCAATCAAAATTAGTAATCATTACTATTTTATTATACAATATATCTACCGTTTGTCAATCCCTTTTTTACTTTCTTTCGCTACTGCTTGGCTGCAGTATTTTTATCGGTATCCCCAATTTGTCGCTAGATCAAATATTAATTGTTAAAATGTCTTTGTATAGAGAAATTTAATTATGCAATTTTTAGGATTTGCTCAATTGCAGTAAACAAAAAAAGAATCATATAAGCCAACAAACAGGCTTATATGATTCCTTTTAATAACTGTGCCCGAAGGGATTCGAACCCCCGACCCACGGCTTAGAAGGCCGTTGCTCTATCCAACTGAGCTACGGACACATACAATGAATGCACTATGCACATTGTAAAACTCCCCGAGTAGGGCTCGAACCTACAACATCACGGTTAACAGCCGTGCGCTCTACCATTGAGCTATCGAGGAATCTCTCAATCAACGATATTTATTATATCATCTCATCATAAAATGTCAAGTACTTTTTTTATTTTTTTCTCAATTTTAACTTAAAACATTTCTTCCTATCCTGCAAAACAGAGAGGTCTCCCAGATACCCGTCTTTAGAAGTTAACACCATATTCTTTAGGGACAAATTTTATAGGAAA
>JBJELF010000035.1:3333-23241 GCA_051879015.1 Lachnospiraceae bacterium | reverse complement strand
ATAATGTTTTATCTATCCATTCGTTATTTTAATGATACTAAGCTCAAAGTGCCGTCGCCTCTTTTAGAAGCGACGGCATATTTCATTTCTTATGTATTGATTATGATACGAAAATTTGCCCTTGCTTTTTTAGTTGAAACTATGCTTCAACTGCTGCAATACACCTGTTTTCTGCATGGAAATGGTGATAATCATAGCTAAAATGGTACCGCCAGCCGTGCTGATAAAAAATGGCACTACAAAAGTAAAGAGAGCAGCCGTTTGATTTCCCATCAAAGCGGATGCTACGGGATAGGCAAGCATTCCGCCGATGACGCTGGTTCCAAACACTTCGCCGATGTAGGCAGCAGGAAGTTTTTCAAATTTCTGGTACAAAAGTCCAGCAAGGAGTACACCGCACATACTGCCAGGAAATGCCATCAGAGAGCCGAGTGCCAAGAGATTTCGGATTAGACTCGCAATAAAGGCACAGGCAAGTCCCCACCATGGTCCAAGGAAAATGGCGCACAGCACATTAATTAGGTGTTGAATCGGTGCACATTTCGCTCCGAAGATAGGGAAAGAAAAGGTGGAGCCAACGACTGCGATGGCAGCAAAAATAGCAGTTAATGTCAGTTTTTTAATATTATTTGTGTTCATAGTAAAATACCTCGGTTTTTGAATTGTCAGTTTTTGGACTTTCCTCTCAAAACCAAGTCTGCAGCAACGCAGAGGATTACGGTGATTACCATGTCAGGAAGTGTATTTCCTACTGGCGTATCAACATACATCAAGATACGATATAAAACAAATCCAACTACCCATAAAATCAAGTTTCTCCAATCAAAATCACAGGATTCTTGATTGCGGTGCAAAACAAAATAATCTGCAATTTGAATGGCAATCATTGGAGCAAAGACAGAGCCGATTAAGTACAAAAAGTCGGTGATATCATCCATTGGGAACAGAATTGCGCCGATCGTACCCAGTACCGTTACCACAATGGCAGCCCATTTGGATGAAATCTTTCTCGAGATGGAGGTGCAGGATACACCTGCAGAGTAAGCATCCAAGAAAGTGGTGGTGACGGTGGAAAATACAATGATGAACAATCCAACGATACCTAAGCCAGCCTTTACCATGATGGTGGCAATATCATATTCACCGGTGTAGATGGCTGCACCCATACCGATTATGTACATAAAACAGCTGATGATGCTGTAAACGACCACACTGGCCAAAGTTGCTGCAAATGGTTTTTCTGCTTCGCTGGTGTAATCACTGATGAGTGGAAGCCAAGACAGAGGCATGGCAACAGCCAATTCCACAGCAGCACCAAAGCTGAGACTTTCGTCACTGACAAAATCGAAGGTATTATTCGAGAAGAAAATGACCTTGCAAAGTACCAATGTCAGGATAAACAGAGCTGCCATGGCGATGGTATTGAGCTTTCCAAGATGAGTTAATCCAATGAAAATCCATACTAAAATTAAAACGCCGATAAGCAATGCCCAAATCCAGCTGCCCACAGAGAAAATTCCATTGGCGGCAAGCGCACCATCATAAATCATGATGGCAGTCCAACCCACCAACTGAAGAATGTTGAGGACAGCAAACAGCAAGCTGCCTTTTTGACCAAAACTAATTTTAACGGTGTCCATCGCAATTTTCTTTTCTCTGGCACCGATCATACCAGCGGCAAACATCATCAAACCGCCGATGAAGTGACCAATCAAAATGGCTGCCAAACCCTTGGCAAAACCGAGGGGAGCCAGATAAGTACCTGTCAAAATTTCTGCGATAGAAACACCTGCGCCAAACCAAATGAGCGCACTTCCAAAGATTGATATTTTATTTTCTTTCATGGGTCGACCTCCTTAAAAATTTCCATCGATGCGGAAGGCATGGTTCATTGGACCACTGCCCTTACCTAAGTCAAGCATAGCTGCTAATGCACCGGAAATATAATTTTTTGCTTTTCCAATGGACAGAGTCAGTTCATATCCCTTGGCTAAGTTGGAGGCGATGGCACTGGAAAGCGTACATCCAGTCCCGTGCGTGTTGGAGTTGTTGATACGTCTGCCGAAGAACCAATGAGCCGTTCCATTGTCATAAAGCAAATCGTTGGCATCATTGGTCTGATGTCCGCCCTTGCACAGTACGGCACAGCCATAGGTTTCGTTGATAAACTTGGCTGCGGCAATCATGTCATCCGCATTGCGAATGCTCATGCCAGACAATACTTCCGCCTCAGGAATATTTGGGGTAATCACGGTGGCGAGAGGTAACAGTTCCGTTTTCAGGGTTTCGATGGCCTCATCGCTGATGAGCTTTGCTCCGCTGGTGGCCACCATAACAGGGTCAACAACAATGTTCTTTGCATGGTATTCCTTCAATTTTTCTGCAATGACATGAATCAATGCGCTAGAAGAGACCATGCCCGTCTTTATCGCATCCGGGTAGATGTCGGTAAAAATACAATCTAATTGGGCCTCTAAAAAATGAGGTGTTACTTCCATAATATCGGTTACGCCGGTCGTATTTTGTGCAGTAAGAGCTGTGATGGCGCTCATGGCGTATACGCCATTGGCGGTCATAGTCTTGATATCTGCCTGGATGCCGGCGCCTCCACTGGAATCACTTCCAGCGATTGTTAATGCTGTATTCATAATAATCCTCCTATACGTTGCATTAATTTTATATAGCGATCTAAGGTGGTGCCCCCAATTTACCGCTGTGATAGAAAATGTGATAGATGTGGCAGAGAAGAATCAGAAGATGGATTCTTTTTCTTCCGTGACAATTGTGCTCAACAAGGCATGAAGCTGCTGTGCTGCTTTTGTAATATCTGGCTGAGCAAAAATACCGCTGACAACTGCGATACCACTTAATTTGCGACCGGTCAGTTGAAGTACATTGTTGGCATGAATACCTCCAATTGCAACCACTGGAATGGATACCGATTCACAAATTTGCTGAAAGATATCGTGGGAGAGAGGTTTTGTATCCGTTTTGGTATCGGTATGAAATACCGCACCACTTCCAAGATAATTGGCGCCGCCGGCTTCCGCTTGCTTTGCCTGTTCCACTGTTTTAGCAGTGACTCCAATAATTTTGTCTGGACCAAGTAACTGCCGTGCTGTTTTTAAGTCCATATCGTTTTGACCGATATGAACTCCATCTGCATCAATTTCTTTCGCAAGCATGACATCATCGTCAATCAAAAAAGGTACATGATACTGCTTACAGACCGCCTGCATTTGTAAGGCCTCCTGCTTTAGAGCTTCCCCTGTCAAATTTTTTTCGCGAAGCTGCACGATATTGACGCCGCCTTTGATGGCTTGTTCCACTTGAGAAGCAAGCGTATCGCCGTTTAACCAACTACGATCTGTGACCGCATACAATAGCATGAAATTTCCTCCTTTCTGAATTATTTAACTGATGGAATGGATGGAAACCATAAAAAAGTGCAATCCGATGATGGATTGCACGCAAAAATACAAAGTTTTAAGGAAGTACAGTTGCATTGCTCTTTTATCAAAAACAGCATCCATCCGCACCTTAAAATTCTGCAATAAAACATATGAAATACACTTGATTGGTGTGACATATATTCCTACGTTGGCATTATCCAAATCAGGTTATGGGTCTAAGCAATACAGCTTACTCTCAGGCCAATTTCATGACCTCCCCGTCGTCACGCTCCATTATAATACAAATGAAAAAAAATGCAAGCGAAAATAGCAGAAATTTGATAAAATGTGAACTGTCTTTAGGCATGGGAAGTGTCACAAAAGGAAACATTTAGTATCATAATCTCCGAATCACTTCCCACACGCATTTTGGGACCGTATACGCCGATGCCGGAGGTGACAGCACTGGTGGTTTTTCCATGAGTAATTATTCCATAATGATTTTTGTGAAATACTAAAAAATTGGTGTAGTTCATGGGGAAGAATTGCCCTTTATGAGTATGACCGGACAATACTAAGTCCACCTCCAGTTTTTCTTCTTCGTCTAAAGTTTTAGGAGAATGATCTAGGACAATAATTGGTTTGTCCTTTGACACTCCTGTCATCAAGTCTTCCAAAGAAAGACGATTTCGGGTACCATCTCCTGCTCTTTCAGAATCTTTTCTTCCTATTATGTAAATGCTATTATCAGCAATGGTGACAACTTCATCGGCTAGCATAGTCACATGACTCTTTTTCATAAAATGTTCCATTTCTGGTGTGCGGAAGGATTGATGCTTGTCCTGTACACAGAAGCCAGCAAAGCGCATTTCCTCCACATCATGATTGCCCCAACAGCCATAAACTCCATAAGTGGCATTTAGTTTTCTAAGTGCTCCCGCCACTTTCTTTGGATTTTTAATGGCAGAAAAATTGTTGTCAAAAATATCGCCTACAATGCAGACTAAATCTACGTTTTCCTTGTTGATATGGGAAACCATACGTTCTATTTCCTTTACTCCGATGTTGTAGCCAAGGTGAAAGTCAGCAACAAGGGCAATTTTTAGTGATGGTGCCTGCCAGCTTTTATGAATGAATATATTGTTTTTGACTAGTTTTAGTACACGGACATGGATGGAGCCGTAGATGCTTGTCAAAAGGATGAGAGTCAAATTGGCCATTCCAATACCGCGGGCAACGGGTATTTCTAAGAAAAACGAAAAGGGCAGCAGTCCAAAAAACACACAAATGAGCATGGCAATATCTGAGAGGAGCAGATAAAAAATAGCGTAAAAAAATACTCCAAAATAATAAGAAGAAAAAATATGTAGTTTACGCCATTTGATGCGATGCTGCAAAAAATGGGAAAGAATTAGACTGCATGCAAAGGCCATCCAGGTAACAGCGTAGATAATATGAACGGTTTGAAGCGGTGTCTGTGAAAAGCAGTGATCTGCCCAGAAATAGGTACGCCATATGATATAAAAATTTAATATAAAATACACACTAAAATAAATTGCACGATTCATAAAAAACCTTCCTTTCTCCAATTATATTAGTCTGAAAATAGCATCACGTCAAGAAGTTCTTTTAAAATGAAATGGAAGATAATTGCTTGACAACTGCGTTTGATTTTGTTATGATGATATAAGTGTATTAGATGAAATAGTACAGTTATATCATAAGAAGGAGATAAAGAACTATGAAAATGAGATTAAAACATGGAATTTTTATGCTGACCGTCATTTTTGCCTGTGTTGGAGTTTTATGTGTAATCAATCGGTGTTTTCCACAGTGGAGCTTTTTGGTGAAGGATACGATCAGTCATTTGGATGGGGGAGAAATGCCAAAGAAAATTTCAGATGAGGCAGAGCAGCTGCGAATGGTCACTATCCATGATTGGATGGAGGAAGAAAATGTAGTCTATAATCAGTCCATGATGCTGATTAATCGTACTCATTTGATTTCTAGTGAATATGCTCCTCTGGTGCAGGAGTACAAAGACAGTGGTGTATACATGAATGAATGTGTTGTGGATGCCTATGGAGAGCTTTCCCAATATATTAAAGACGAATTTGGTGAAAAGCTATATATCCGGAGTGCGTATCGTTCTGAGCAAGAACAACAGGAGCAGGTGGAACAACAAGGTGATGTGGCTACGATGGTGGGAGCCAGTGAACATCAGCAGGGATTAGGCTTGGATGTCTATGTAAAAAATTATGCAGGCAGTGGCTTTATCAAGCATGAGGTAGGACAATTTGTTAATGAGTATTGTGGTAAATTTGGCTTTATTATTCGTTATCCCTACTATGGGGAGAAAGAGACAGGAATCGGCTATGAGCCCTGGCATATTCGTTATGTAGGATTGCCCCATGCGGAAATTATTATGGACAATCGTCTTACGTTGGAAGAATATGTGGGCTATTTTGAAGAAAATGAGTGGTATCAGTATGGAGATTACTGGATTGGCAGATGGACAGAGGAAAGTTTGAAGGTACCTGTTAAATTTGAAAGTGCAGTGGTTTCGCCAGACAATATGAATGGTTACTGGGTGACGATACTTTTATAGTAAATATTTACACAAAATGAAAAAATTGTCCTAAATTTAAAACAAAAAAAATCTTGCGTAGTTGGAAAATTTGTGTTACGATAATGGACGAAGAAAAATTGAGATATGAAATTAGTAATGATTTTGGTCCGATACTTGATGAGTTTGGAGAAATGGTTACTAAGATAAACGGGGAGCAGCTGACTGAAGGCATAGCAGTTGCTTCCCGTTTTTTTTGACAATCGTCGCTGTTCCGTCAACGGAGCCGTGGCGAATCATCCTTTGTACATTTTTGCTGTTGGTTTACAGTAAAGGAGTATAGTGTTTCAGAGGAGGTTTAAGAAAAATCTTGTAGGTCAACAATATTTGTGAATCGAAAAAGTTTTTTGCACAGGTATATCTTACGATTTTTTTTCAAACAATATTCCAATGGAAAGGTGGTGGTAATATGCTGCAGGAAACCATGAATGCAGTGAAGCAGACTGAAGCAAAGGCAGCACAGATTGTCAAAGATGCAGAAGAACAAAGCAGTGCGATTGTACAGCAGGCCAAGGTAAATGCAAAACAGCTGTTGGATTATGCATCCAAGACTGCAAAGGAGGAGCTAGCCTCCAGACGAGCAGAAGCAGATGAAGAAGCTTTGACGGCAATGAGTCAGGCGGAGAAGAAGGCAGAGCAGGAAGCAAGTGCCTTAAAGGAGGCAGGACAGGAAAGGGCAGCAGAAGCAATTCAGTTGGTTCTCTCTGAGCTTGTGTGAGGTTGTAAAACCTTATACAAATGATGTTGGGGTCAAAAGATATTTTGCCCCTTGATACCTTCATAATCATTTTAAGTCATTAAAAAGAAAGGAGGGATGTTATAATGGCAGTATTGACAATGAAAAAAATCAATATTTGCGGTTTGAAAAAGAACAGAAAAGCAGTATTGGAGCAGCTGCAGGTACGGGGCGTGGTGGAAATCAATCGAGGGATGGAAGAAGATGAAGTCTTTCAAAAAATGGATACCAGCAAGGCACGCAATCAATTTGATAAAAGTGCGCAGGTTGCAGATCATGCTTTGGCAGTGTTGGACGAATATGCACCGGAAAAAACAGGACTGTTGAGTTCATTAGCAGGCAGAGAGCCTATCGGTGTCAAAGTCATTCAAGAGACTGTGGCGATTCGCAATCAGATTTTAAATACCGCTTATGATTTGGTGGCATTAAATAAGATAATTTTAGATGCGAAGGCTTCCATTGTTCGTCTTGAGACACAGATTATCGGTCTGGAGCCATGGCTTTCTTTGGATATTCCAATGGATACTCCCGGTACGAAAAAGACGGCTGTTTTTGTGGGAAGTTTTCCAAATGAGTGGACCGAGAATGCCATTTTGGAGGCAGTGGCCAAGAAAGCCCCAGAGCTGGAAGCGTTTGAGTTGGATGTGCTGTGGGCAGATAAAAACCAAACCTGTGTTGCCGTTGTGTGTCTGAAACAGGAGCAGGCAGCGCTGGAAGATGTCATGCGCACATTGGGATTTGCAAGACCATCGCAGGTTTATAATGATGTGCCAAAGAATGCGGTGGAAAAAATGCAGGCAGAAATCCAACACTGCAAAGAAGAAATTACATCCACCGAGCAAAAAATTGTTACCCTTTCAGGCGAACGGGAAAATCTGAAACGGTTGTCAGATTATTTCCGTATGCGTGCTCAGAAATATGAGGTTTTAGGTACGCTGATTCAGTCTAATAAGACATTTCTGATTACGGGATATATTCCAGAAAAGTGTGCTGAGCAGGTAAGACAATCTCTGACAGAACAATATGATATTTTGGTTGAGATTGAGGACGTACCAGATCAGGAGGAAGCCCCTGTTATTTTGGAAAACAATGCCTTTGCAGCATCAACGGAGGGAGTAGTGGAGTCCTTTGGTTTGCCGCATAAAGGTGAGATTGACCCGACTCCAATTATGTCGATTTTTTATGTTGTGCTGTTTGGTATGATGTTGTCCGATGCAGGTTATGGATTGTTAATGGCAGTTGGCTGTTTTATTGTAGTAAAGAAATTTCCCAATATGGAAGAGGGCATGAAGAAAATGCTCACCATGTTTATGTACTGTGGTGTATCTACATTGATTTGGGGCTTGTTGTTTGGTTCCTTCTTTGGCGATGCAGTGACTGTAATTGGTTCTACCTTCTTCCATGTGGATGTGGCATTTCCTGCATTGTGGTTCACTCCATTAAATGAGCCGATGCTTTTGCTGATGTACTCAGTTGTCATTGGTTTGGTTCATATGTTTGTGGGTTTGGGAATCAAGGCTTATATGTTGATTCGCGATAAGCAATATATGGAGGCATTCGTCAGTGTAGGCTGCTGGATGGCATTGCTGATTGGAGCAATCTTATTGTTTGTACCAACAGATATTTTCTCCAATATGCTCTCGATAGAACCGGTGGTATTTCCTGCTCCTATCGTATTTTTGAGTAAGGTATTGACCATTGGCGGTGCATTGGGACTACTGTTATTTGCAGGCAGACGTAAAAAGAATCCAGCTATGCGTCTGGCACTCGGTGCCTATGAGCTGTATAATGTAACCAGTTGGCTCAGCGATATTTTATCCTACTCTCGTCTCCTGGCGCTATGTCTTGCAACAGGTGTTATTGCTTCGGTATTTAATACCATGGCGTCTATGTTTGGAGACGGTATTTTTGGTGTGATTATGTTCACTATCGTCTTTGTGATTGGACATATCTTTAATGTGGCACTAAGTTTGTTGAGTGCCTATGTTCATACAAACCGTCTGCAGTTTGTAGAATTTTTTGGAAAATTCTACGAGGGTGGCGGAAAGGCCTTTGAGGCATTCAAGGCAAATACAAAATATTATAAAATCAAGGAGGATTAAACAATGGAATTAGGATTATTTTATACTCTGTTAGGAGTGGCAGCAGCTGTTTTGTTGGCAGGTGCAGGTTCAGCGATTGGTGTAGGTTATGCAGGTCAGGCAGCAGCAGGTGTTTTAACGGAAGATCCATCTAAATTTGCAAAGGTACTTATTTTGGAATTGCTTCCTGGTACACAGGGTTTGTATGGTCTGTTGATTGGTTTCGTTGTATTAGCAAGTTCTGGTATTTTGGGTGGAAATGCATCCATTGATGTTGCAACTGGTTTGAATGTATTGGCATCCTGTCTTCCAATCGGTGTAGTTGGTTTAATTTCTGGTATTTATCAGGGTAAAACAGCTGTTGCTTCCATCGGTTTGGTGGCAAAGAAACCAGATCAGTTCGCAAAGGCTATGTTGTTGCCGGCGATGGTTGAGACTTATGCAATTTTGGCACTTTTGATTTCTTTCTTGGCAGCAAACGCAGTTCTGTAATGACAGAATGTGAGAAGTAAATAGAAATCAGGAGGTGAGCGGATTGGCAACAGGATTAGAAAAAATGTTACAGCAGATTCTTGATGAGGCAAATGAGACAGCGAAAAAAAAGGTTGCAGAGGCGAAGGCAGAGGCAGATTCCATCATGGCAGAGGCAAATAAGGCAGCAGCAGTGCTGGATGCAGAAAATCAAAATAAGATGGCAGCAGTGGCTGTTTCTTCCCGAGAGAAGGCAAATTCTTCGGCACAGCTCAAGAGACGTCAAGTGCTTCTGAAAACAAAGCAGGAAATTATCAATGATATTTTGAGACAGGCTCAACAGGCATTTACTTCTATGGAGACAGAAGAATATTTTTCTTATATTGAGAAAATGCTGAAAAAATATACACAGGCAAAAAATGGTGAAATCTGCTTTAATACAAAGGACTTGCAGCGTATGCCAGCAAACTTCAGCAGTATCATTGAGAAAATTGCAAGAGAAAATGGTGGCAAGCTGATAATTTCTGAAAATTCGGTCAATATCTTGGGCGGATTTGTGTTGGTGTATGGCGGTATTGAGGAGAATTGCTCGATTGAGGCAATGTTCCACACGCAGAGAGAGATGTTGGCAGATAAATTGAATCGGTTTTTATTCTAAGCAGCCGCGTGACGATACTTTCATAGGAAATGTTTTTGTCACAATGATATTAGGAGGTAACAATGGCAAATTACACATATGCGGTTGCAAGAATCCGTGCAAAGGAGCTCTCCCTTTTTTCACAGGCAACTTTGGAGCAATTGGTAGCGTGCAAGGATGAAAAGGCATGTTTACAGTTTTTGGTGGAAAAGGGCTGGGGTGAGGTTGATACGGAGTTGGATGCGGAGACAATTTTAGCAGCAGAGCAGCGTAAAACTTGGAAGGTCATTGAAGAGATGGTGGAGGATATGTCTATTTTCGATGTATTGTCTTACCCGAAGCTTTACCACAACTTAAAGGCAGCCATTAAGCAGGCTGTTGTGGGGGAAGTCAATGCAAATATCTTTTACAATGATTGCAGTATCGATGGAAAGCAGATGAGCAAAATCGTCTATGAACGCAATTTCGGTGTTCTTCCAGAGCATATGAAGGAGGCGGCGAAGGAGGCTTATGAAGCCTTTTTGCAGACGAAGGATGGTCAGTTATGTGATGTAATTGTAGACCGTGCTTGTCTGGAGGCTGTCTATGCGGCTGGACAAAAATCAAAGATTGGTATTCTGAGAGATTATGCAGAGTCCACAGTAGCTGTGGCAGATATTAAAATTGCAGTACGCTGTCAAAAAACCGCCAAATCAATGGACTTTATGAGACGCGCATTGGCTCCATGCAGCAGTGTCAGCACTGAGCAGTTGGCTCATGCAGCACTCAGCGGAGTGGAGGCCATTTGCAGCTATTTGGAGGGAACGAGTTATCGAGATGGAGCAGAGGCTTTGGCTCAGTCCCCGTCTGCATTTGAACGTTGGTGTGATAACCAGATGATAGAGACAATTCGTTCTCAGAAATATAATTCATTTACAGCAGGACCGCTGGCAGCTTATTTGTTGGCAAGAGAAAATGAGATAAAAACGGTGCGAATCATTCTGACAGGAAAGCAGAACAACCTTTCAGATGAGTTTATCCGAGAAAGGATGAGGGAAATGTATGTATAAAGTGGCAGTTATGGGTGAATATGACAGCATCTATGGTTTTGCAGCCATCGGATTGGATACATTTCCAGTGTCTGAGGCGGATAAAGCAAAAAATATTTTACATCGTTTGGCAGAAGAACAATATGCTGTCATTTTTATGACAGAGAAATTGGCAGAAAATCTTGAACATGAGATTCAAATGTACAAAGAAAAAGTGGTACCAGCCATTATTCTGATACCGGGTGTTTCGGGAAATACAGGAGCAGGTGTGGCAGGTGTCAAGAAAACCGTTGAGCAGGCAGTCGGTTCGGATATCCTGTTTGGCGATAAATAGAAAGGTGGGTGATTTCTCCAATGAGTTTAGGTAAAATAAAGAAAGTGGCAGGACCATTGGTTATCGCAGAAGGCATGAGAGATGCCAATATGTATGATGTGGTTCGTGTTAGTAACAAACGACTAATCGGTGAAATTATCGAGATGCATGGAGATCAGGCGTCCATTCAGGTTTACGAGGAAACTTCTGGATTGAAGCCGGGAGAACCAGTGGAATCGACTGGAGTACCGTTGTCCGTAGAGTTGGGACCGGGTCTGATTACCAGCATTTACGATGGAATTCAGCGTCCATTGGACGATATTATGAAAATTTCTGGAAATAATCTGGAACGTGGTGTGGAAGTTCCATCTTTGAAGCGTGATATGAAATGGAATTTTGTACCGAAAGTCAAGGTTGGCGACGAAGTGGAAGCTGGAGATATTTTTGGTACGGTGCAGGAGACTGTCATTGTGACTCAGAAAATCATGGTTCCTTACGGTGTGAAGGGTGTTGTAAAGGAAATCAAGGCAGGTGAGTTTACCGTGGATGAAGTAGTAGCTGTCATCGCAACGGAAAAAGGAGACCGAGAGCTGACTATGATGCAGAAGTGGCCAGTGCGCCGTGGCCGTCCTTATGCGAGAAAGCTGAATCCTTCGATGCCTTTAGTGACTGGTCAGCGTGTGATTGATACATTCTTCCCGATTGCAAAGGGTGGTGTCGCTGCTGTTCCTGGACCATTCGGTTCTGGAAAGACAGTCGTACAGCATCAGTTGGCAAAATGGGCAGAAGCAGATATTGTAGTTTATATCGGCTGTGGTGAGCGTGGAAATGAGATGACGGATGTTTTAAATGAGTTCCCTGAGTTAAAGGATCCAAAAACAGGACATTCCTTGATGCAGAGAACGGTATTGATTGCAAATACATCTGATATGCCTGTGGCAGCTCGTGAGGCTTCCATTTATACTGGTATTACCATTGCAGAGTATTTCCGTGATATGGGTTACTCAGTGGCAATGATGGCAGACTCTACTTCCCGCTGGGCGGAATCTCTTCGTGAAATGTCCTCTCGTTTGCAGGAAATGCCCGGTGAGGAAGGTTATCCAGCTTACTTGGGTTCCCGTTTGGCACAGTTTTATGAGCGTGCTGGTCAGGTCATTTCTCTTGGAAAAATGGGCAGAGAGGGTGCTCTCTCTGTGATTGGTGCTGTTTCTCCTCCAGGTGGTGATATTTCTGAACCGGTTTCTCAGGCAACCTTGCGTATTGTGAAGGTATTTTGGGGATTGGATGCAAACTTGGCTTATAAGAGACATTTCCCAGCAATTAACTGGTTAAACAGCTACTCTCTCTATTTGGATAATATCGGAGGTTGGTTTAACGAGCATATCGAGGAAGACTGGATGAGCTGCAGACAGCAGCTGATGACTTTACTTCAGGAAGAAGCTGAGTTGGATGAAATTGTAAAGATGGTTGGTATGGATGCTCTGTCTGCTGGTGATCGTCTGAAGATGGAGGCTGCACGTTCTATTCGTGAGGATTTCCTGCATCAGAATGCATTCCATGAGGTAGATACCTATACTTCTCTGAGAAAACAGCTCTTAATGATGAAGCTGATGATTGCTTTTTATGAGGAGAGCAGGGATGCATTGGCGCAGGGTGCAAATGTCAACAACTTAATTAAGATGAAAGTGCGTGAGCGTATCGGACGTTTTAAATACAATACAGAGGACAAAATTGAGAGCGAATTTAATCAGGTTTCTCGTGAATTGTCCAATGAAATCAATGAAGTAATCAGAAAGGGGGCTTTCTAATATGCCAAAGGAATATAGAACCATACAGGAAGTAGCAGGTCCTCTGATGCTTGTAAAGGGTGTCGAAAATGTAGGTTATGATGAAATTGCCGAGATTGAGCTGGTCAATGGTGAAACTCGCCGCTGTAAGGTTTTGGAAATCAATGGAAGTGATGCTTTGGTGCAGCTTTTTGAAGATTCCACGGGTATTAATCTGTCAAATAGTAAAGTACGTTTCTTGGGCCGCAGCATGGAACTGGGTGTATCAGAAGATATGCTGGGTCGTGTCTTTGACGGTATGGGTCATCCAATTGATGGTGGTCCAGAAATTTTGCCTGTGGAGCGCCGTGACATTAATGGTCTGCCAATGAATCCAGCTGCGAGAAATTATCCACAGGAGTTTATTCAGACCGGTATCTCCGCTATTGACGGTTTAAATACCCTGGTGCGTGGTCAGAAGCTACCTATCTTCTCTGCATCTGGTTTGCCTCATGCTCAGTTAGCAGCCCAGATTGCTCGTCAGGCAAAAGTTCGCGGTAAAGATGAGAATTTTGCGGTAGTATTTGCTGCTATGGGTATTACCTTTGAGGAGTCTAATTTCTTCATCGATTCTTTCAAGGAGACAGGCGCGATTGACCGTACGGTTTTATTTGTCAATCTGGCAAATGACCCTGCAGTAGAGCGTATTGCAACTCCTCGTATGGCATTGACTGCTGCAGAGTATTTGGCTTTTGAGGCTGGTATGCATGTATTGGTTATCTTGACTGACATTACCAACTATGCGGATGCATTGCGTGAGATTTCCGCAGCCCGTAAGGAGGTACCTGGTCGTCGTGGTTATCCGGGTTATATGTACACGGACTTGGCAAGTATGTATGAGAGAGCTGGACGTCAAAAAGGCAAGGATGGCTCTATCACGATGATTCCAATTTTGACGATGCCAGAGGACGATAAAACTCATCCAATTCCTGACTTGACTGGTTATATTACTGAGGGTCAGATTATTTTGTCCAGAGAACTTTACAGAAAGGGTATCACTCCTCCAATCGATGTACTGCCGTCTCTGTCCCGTTTGAAGGATAAGGGTATTGGCAAGGGCAAGACTCGTGAGGACCATTCCAATACCATGAATCAGCTGTTTGCAGCTTACTCACGAGGAAAAGATGCCAAGGAGTTGATGGCAATTTTGGGTGAGTCCGCATTGTCTGATACGGATTTGCTGTATGCAAAGTTTGCGGATGCTTTCGAGAAAGAATACGTTTCTCAGGGTTATACAACGGATCGCTCTATTGAGGAAACCTTGGATATTGGTTGGAAATTGTTGTCCATCTTGCCAAGAACAGAGTTAAAGCGTATTGACGATAAGTATCTTGACATGTACTATGGTAAAGTTTGATAAGGGGGTGTTGTAAATGGCATCCACAACGGTGAATCCTACCCGAATCGAACTGACCAAGCAAAAGAAAAAATTTGCCACTGCGACCAGAGGTCATAAACTTTTAAAGGATAAGCGTGATGAGCTGATGCGCCAATATTTAGAACTTGCCAGAGAAAATATGGCACTTCGTCTTAAAGTGGAAGAAAAGATTAAGGCAGCCAACACCAATTTCGTGGTAGCTAAAGCATCTATGTCAGAGCAGACACTTCACACCGCATTGATGGCGAAAAAGCAGGAGGTTTATATTGAACCTTCTACTAGAAATATCATGAGTGTGGATATTCCTGTTTTTGATGCAAAGACAAGAACCAGTGATACGAATGATATCTATTCGTATGGTTTTGCGTTTACATCCAGTGATTTGGATGACGCAGTAAAGTCTTTGGCGGATGTGCTGCCAGATATGTTGAAGCTGGCAGAGGTTGAGAAGGCATGTCAGCTGATGGCAGCGGAAATTGAAAAGACGAGAAGGCGTGTCAATGCATTGGAATACGTGGTGATTCCGCAGGCACAGGAGAATATTAAATATATTAAGATGAAGTTGGATGAGAATGAGCGTTCTACTCAGATTCGACTGCTCAAAGTGCAGGATATGATGGCCGAGGAGGCTCGTCAGAAGAAGATTGCCGAGGAAGCAATCTGATATTCACATGAATTTATGTAAAAAATGGGGGCTGGCATGGAAAACTGCAGCCCCCATTGCGATAAGTTTGCCTGTACGTCCACGGCTTGGATAAACTTATCATATAATAGGAAAAGAAAAAATCAAGCAGGTGACCTAATTCTGCTTGATTTTTTCTTGTTGCATAATATATAAAGAGAAAGGAGGGGGTGCTGTGTTGATACAGCACGTATGAAAATCTATATTAAAAAGGCTGAAGAAGTTTTTTCGTCCTTGGTTTCTTTCAACCTTGTGATTATAGAATAAAGGAAAATTGTGGTTATTTTTTGAGAAAAATAAGGAAGATTTTTGAAAAAATTGTGAGCAAAATGTTAAGTGAAAAAAATTCGCTGTAAAAGGCTTTGTGTTTTGGGAAAGTTGTGGTATGATAGAGAACGGATGTCAATCGGGTAATATATTAAATTTATTTTCTTTTTTATTAGGAGAGACTTTGGAAGACATAGTGAAAGATGGAGGTGTGACATGGATTTATTTGATTATATGAGAGAGATGACTGCAAAGACGGAGTCTCCGCTTGCCTCCCGAATGCGCCCCCAATGTTTGGATGAGGTGGTGGGGCAGCAGCATATTATTGGAAAAAATTGCTTGCTGTACCGTGCCATTAAGGCAGACAAATTAAGTTCGGTTATTTTTTATGGACCTCCTGGAACTGGAAAAACTACTCTAGCACAGGTTATTGCAAAGACCACCAGGGCAGATTTTACTCAGATTAATGCCACCAGTGCAGGTAAAAAGGATATGGAGGAAGTTGTAAAAAAGGCAAAGGATACCTTGGGGATGTATGGACGGAAGACAATTCTGTTTGTAGATGAGATTCATCGATTTAATAAGGCGCAGCAGGATTATCTTCTGCCCTTTGTAGAGGATGGCACGATTATTTTGATTGGTGCAACAACGGAAAATCCATATTTTGAGGTAAATGGGGCGTTGATTTCGCGTTCCATTATTTTTGAGTTAAAACCTCTTTCTAAGGAAGATATCCGAGAGTTGATTCATCGAGCAGTATATGATGAGATACGGGGTATGGGAAGTTATGATGCGGATATCACTGAGGAGGCAATCGATTTTTTGAGTGATGCGGCAAATGGAGATGCAAGAGCTGCTCTCAATGCCATTGAGCTGGGTATTTTGACCAGCGAG
This sequence comes from Lachnospiraceae bacterium, assembly GCA_051879015.1. GTDB lineage: Bacteria > Bacillota > Clostridia > Lachnospirales > Lachnospiraceae > JBJELF01. Next base: position 6,910 of record JBJELF010000035.1, on the reverse strand, counting down.
AGAAGCGCGGATGGCAGAATCCATATTACGCTGGATGTGGCTTCTGAATGTATCCAAAAAAGAAAACTCAATTATAACAAGACAGGTGACAATCATTATGACACTATCAGTGCCTTTATCAAGAGTATGCGAGGTTCCGACCCTGATGCGGCGGTTTACTATCTGGCTAAAATGCTTTATGCTGGGGAAGATATTAAGTTCATTGCAAGGCGAATTATGATATGTGCTGCGGAGGATGTGGGAAATGCGGATCCGCAGGCAATTCAAGTGGCAGTGGCAGCTTCTTTGGCAGTGGAGCGCATTGGAATGCCAGAAGCTCAGATTATTCTGTCTCAGGCGGCAACTTATGTTGCTTGTGCGCCAAAGAGCAATGCAGCCTGTATGGCCATCAATGCAGGAATGGAATGGGTACACACACATCGAAATGAATCTATGCCGCCTTATTTACAGGACAGACATTATAGTGGTGCTGAGAAATTGGGGCGTGGAGTGGGATACAAATATGCCCATGAATATCCGAATCACTATGTAAAGCAGCAATATTTGCCGGATGATGTGGTTGGCACCGTTTTTTATCAGCCCAGTGAAATGGGATATGAGAAGAAAATAAAAGAATATATGGAGTTTTTAAAAAAAGAGGTAAACACAGATGATAATTGACACACATGCTCATATTAGTACGATAGACCCGAAATGGTCAATTGAACAGCTGTTAGTGGGAATGGATCGATATCATATCGATTATGCTTTAGTTTCTACTGTAGATTGTTGTGAAGGCAGTTCTGATCACAAAATTTTGCCGAGAAGTCAGCAGCATTCGCAGTACGAGGCTAACCAGGCAATGATTGATGTGGTCCGCCAGTATCCTGGTCGCTTTGGGGTACTATTGTGGGCGAAACCTCATTTAGAATGCTGTGACCGTCTGTTTGAGAAGTTGTTAGTAGATAATTTAGACATTGTTAAGGGGTTGAAATTTCATCCATATTACAGTTTAATGCCTTTTAATTCAAAAAAAATTGAAAGTTATATTAAATTGGCTGAAAAGTATCAAATTCCAGTGGTTTGTCATACAGCGACGGATTCAGATAGTCAGGTTAAATATGTTTATGAGATGGCAGTGAAATTTCCAAAGGTAAACTTTGTAGCAGTACATATGGGAATGACTACAGATAATCAGGAGGCAGCAAAGATGATTGCCAAACAGCCAAATATGTATGGTGATACCACTTGGGTGAAACCGAAAAATGCGATTCGTATGATGAAATTGTGTGGAAGTGATAAGCTGATATTTGGTACTGATTCGCCGGTGGATGGTCCGGACACCTATGGACATCCAGAATTTTATAAAATCTATATGGATCGATTCCGTTATATGGTAGGTGTGGAGGCATCTGAAAAAGTATTGTGGCAGAATGCAAATCGTCTTTTTAAACTATGCTGGAGATGAGATTCCCCGTTTTGACGAATCATTTTTGATTGATACATGGAAGGAGTAAAACAAATGAGTAATGCATGGACAACTTATGACGAGAAAAATCGTCAGGAGCTGAATATACTGAGTGAATCTTACAAAAGATTTACTTCAGAAGCAAAAATTGAGAGAGAGATTGTGAAAAAAGCAGTGGCTATGGCAAAGACTGTCGGATATCGCGATTTGAAACAAGTGGTGGAAAATGAGGAAAATCTGAGAGCTGGAGATAAAGTATATTATATTTCTATGAACAAAGCAGTTGCATTTTTCCAGATTGGAACTGCGCCAATCACTGAGGGGATGCGTATTATTGGCGGTCACATTGATTCCCCTCGTTTGGACATTAAGCAGAATCCATTGTATGAAAGTGATGAGATGGCATATTTAGATACCCATTATTATGGTGGTATTAAAAAATATTTATGGGTTACAATTCCTATGGAGCTTCGTGGTACTGTAGTAAAGATGGATGGAAGCAGTATAGATGTTTGTGTCGGTGCAGATGAGAGTGATCCGGTAGTGGGTGTTACTGATTTGTTAATTCATATGTCCGGTAAATTAATGGTGCAGAAGGCAAGTGAAGTCGTAGAAGGAGAAAATCTGGATTTATTGATTGGAAGCGAGCCTTTAACGGATGAGGAGAAAGAGCCTGTAAAAGCGCAAATTTTAAAGATTCTAAAGGAAAAGTATGATATAGAAGAAGATGATTTCATGTCAGCAGAGTTAGAGGCTGTGCCAGCTGGCAAAGCTAGAGATTTTGGATTGGATCGCAGTATGATCATGGCTTATGGTCATGATGATAAAGTAAATTCTTGGGCTGCTTTTCAGGCTCTGTTGGATACAAAGTCCTGCACTCACACTACCGTTTGTATTTTTGCAGATAAGGAAGAGGTAGGTAGTATTGGAGCAACTGGTATGCAGAGCTGTTTCTTTGAGGATGCGGTAGCTGAAATCGTTGATCGGATGGGAATTTATAGCAATTTGAATGTGCGTCGTGCTCTGAGAAATTCCAAGATGTTATCTTCTGATGTAGCTGCCGCCTATGACCCAATTTATGCTTCTGTTTCTGACAAGAAAAACATCGCATATATGGGCCATGGAATTGCTTTCGTAAAATATACGGGTTCGTATGGAAAGAATGGGGCCAATGATGCCAGCGCCGAGTATATGGGATGGCTGAGAAGGTTGATGGAAGAGAATAAAGTTGTTTATCAGACTTCTGAGCTTGGCAAGGTAGATGCAGGTGGCGGCGGAACAATCGCTTATATTTTGGCTCGATATGGTATGGAAGTAATTGATGCTGGTGTCCCAGTGCTGAGTATGCATTCTCCGTATGAATTGTGCAGCAAGGCTGATTTATACGAGACAGTAAAAGCATTCCGAGCTTTTTATTTGAGTTAATGAAGCTCAGACAGAATTGTCTCTGGTTTAATATGAAGGTAACAGCATAGCTGAAGGAATTCCGTAGCGTTGAGAGGCTTTTTGCAATTTGGTGAAAGCTGAGAAACGGAAATACCGGTCTCCTGAGCAATTTTAGTAATATTTAGTTTATGTACAAAAATGTAGGAACGAATATAATTTGATGCTTTCATATGCATTTCTCCAATTCTTAAAAAATAGGCAAAATATTTGCACATTTTTAGTATATTCTTATTTCTTAAGAAAGTCAACTTCACTCTATGAAATTTTAGTATTTTTTGAGATAAAGGATTGACTTTACATAATGAGTTGTTTACTATATGGCGAGAGGTGAGAACAATGAAAAATCCAAATATAGCAAAAGAATTAAAAGCTTATAGAAAAAAGAATTACTTAAGTGTCAAAGATGTAGTGGATTATTTATCCACACAATTAGGAGGAAGACAATATTCCGAGAAGACGGTCTATGGGTGGGAGAAAAATGTTTCTCAACCGCCTGCGGATGTATTGCTGCATTTGTGTGTGCTGTACAAGATAGACGATATTTTAGGGACCTTTGGGTGGACAGATGCATCTGAAGAAAAGGGCGTTTCTCTGACTGAGGAAGAGATGGCAATTTTGAATGCTTATCGAGAAAACCTTCCGATGCAGGCAGCTGTTAAAAAGTTGTTGGATATTTCTTAACCC
>JBJELF010000035.1:0-3233 GCA_051879015.1 Lachnospiraceae bacterium | reverse complement strand
TTAACCCAAAAATGAGTGAGAGGGTATCATATTCAAGATGAGGGTATTTTTGAATGTGATGCCCTCTTTCTTTGATTTTGTGCTGGATTGGAATCTTTTTGCACTTGCAATTTATGAGATTTGTGCTATCATAGATATAACAAAGATATTGGGGGCAAAAGATATTTTGTTCGAGGCATACATATTTATGGAAGTAGGAAATGTATGCCCTTTTGACCTTGATATCATAACAAATGTTAAATATTTTTTGTTGGATGAATGGTCTAATCACAAAAATGAAAGTTTTGTAGGAAGCAAAAAAGAAAATGGTGGTGATAAAAATTGATTATCCTAAATATTGATTTTAGTAGTGAAGAAACCTTTTATATGCAGCTGCGAAATCAGATTGTGTTTGGCATTGCCATGGATCAAATCCGAGAGGGAGATCAATTGCCTTCGGTTCGTCAATTAGCGGAAGAGATTGGTATTAATATGCATACAGTAAATAAAGCATATGCGCTGCTCAAACAGGAAGGATTTGTGAAAGTGGACCGCAGAAAGGGAGCAATTATCAATGTAGATGTAGATAAAATGCGTGCCATTTCTGATTTGAGAAACCAGATGCAGGTCTTGTTGGCGTCAGGTATTTGCCGCGGCATTTCAAGAGCGGAGGTACACAAGCTGGTGGATGAGATATATGATTATTATCTGGGTGAATCAAGAAATTCCATAGATTCTATCGGTGAACAGTGAGTGGCGATCAAAGATTAGCTTTAATGGAGGTAATAAAAATGTTGTGTGAGCAGTGTAAACAGAGAGAGGCAACCATCGTGTTGACGGAGGTTGTAAATGGCAAGCGCACCGAACATAATTTATGCCGATTTTGTGCATCCAGATTAGAGCGGGCACAATTTTTGGATACCGATTTTCCATTTATGAAAATATTGTCTGACATATTGGGCTTGCAGACCGATGCAGAAAATCTTCATTTTGAGCAGTTGGAACAGCTGGCATGTCCAGTGTGTGGTACTACTTATGGAGATTTTGTCAAAAACAGCAGTTTTGGATGTGGAGATTGTTATGATACGTTTGGATTATTGATTGAAAATAATATTAGAAAAATGCAGGGCAGTAATGTGCATGTAGGAAAACACCCTAAGTTTCATGTGAAATCTTCAGAACAAAATGGATTGAAAAATCAAGATTCAGTAACGCAGACTTCTTTGGCAACTGGAGATGTCGCAAGTAGAAATACAGCAAAGCCTTCCCTTGAAGAACAGATTAAATTATTAAAAGCCCGCTTGAAGGAAGCTCTTGATGAGGAAGAATATGAGAATGCTGCCAAGTATCGAGATGAAATCAAACAATTGACTGCATTGGCTGAGGAAGGGCAAAATCATGAGTAAATGGTATGAAGAAAATAGTTTAAGTCAGGATATTATTGTGGCTTCTCGTGTGCGTCTGTCAAGAAATTTAAAGGATTACGTATTTCCAGGAAAAATGTCGCTGGAGGAAAAGCAAAAGCTGAGAGAAGAACTTTTGGGTGAGCGGCAGCATATCACCGATTGGATGGGAAGCTCTTTTAGCTGTTATTCTTTGGAAAAATTAAGTGATTTGGAGAAAGAAGCTTTTAAGGAGCGTATGGTGCTCAATCAGGCAGTTTTAGATCAAAGCGAGGGCGCAGGTTTGATTTTGAGCAGCGATGAATCCATCAGTGTGGTATGCAATGGAAGTGACCATTTACGTTTGTTGGTCAATCGGTCTGGAATGAAGCTTCATGAGGCATGGATGGAGGCTAGCCGTCTGGATGATTGTTTTAATGAACTTCATGAGTATGCTTTTGATGAAAAGATGGGTTATAAGACGGCATTTCCGACCAATGTTGGTACAGGAATGCGAGTTTATGTAGTACTTCATCTGCCATTATTATCCGTCAATCGTAGATTTCGGGATATCTTAAATGAAGTGAGCCGATATGGATTGACTTTGAAGAAAGCCTTCGGTGATGGCAATGAAAGTTTTGGCTCTATGTATCTTTTATACAATCAGAAAACTCTGGGGATCTCAGAAAAGGATATTGTGCAGATTACCAGTAAAATTGCGCTGCAGCTGGCAGGACAGGAGCGGCGATTGCGGGAATACACGCAGGAGCAGCATCAGATGCTGGTGGAGGATGAGGCCTATAAAGTTTATGGTGTCTTAAAATATGCGAGAATGTTAAATTTGAAAGATGCGCTGGCAGATTTGTCCCAGCTTCGTTGGGCTGAGTCGGTGGGGGCTATTCAGTTAGAAAAAAACTTTAATTTTTATGATTTAATGCTGCAAGTGCAAGATGCTACTTTGCAGCTCAAACTTCAGCAAAAGTTAGATGAGACGGCACTTTCTATCGAGCGGGCTGCTTGGGTGAGAGAAAGATTACCGAAATTAAATCATGAGTGATGAATTATAAAAATAAAATGGAAAGGAACTAGTTATGTTAGATCGTTTCACAAATAAGGCGAAGCAGGCTTTAACGCAGGCAAAGCAGGCAGCAGGAGAGTTTGGACATAATTATATTGGTACCGAACATATTTTAATCGGTCTTCTGCAAGAGGGAAGCGGTGTGGCAGCTCAAGTTTTGCAAAATTATGGAGTAGATGCAGAGCGAGTATATGATTTGGTAAAGCAGCTGATAGCTCCAACTGCCGCTACTAGTGTAATTGAGCCAGAGGGATATACTCCTCGTGCCACAAGGGTTTTGGACAATAGTTATGGAGAGGCGAGACGCATGAACTCCAGTTTGATTGGCACGGAGCATATTTTGATTGCCATCATTAAAGAGCCAGACTGTGCAGCTACCAAATTATTGAATACTATGAATGTGAGCATCAAGAGGATTTATGTGGATTTGCTGACTGCCACGGGACAGGATGCCAATGATTATCGTGAGGAAGTAATGCGAAGCAGCAGTAACCGCAGACAGGCAGAGCATAGTGCTACTCCAGTGTTGGATCAGTACAGCCGTGATCTGACCAAGCTGGCCAGAGAGGGAAAGTTGGATCCTGTGATTGGAAGAGAGCAGGAAATTAGTCATGTTATTCAGATTCTGAGTCGCCGTACGAAAAATAATCCTTGCCTGATTGGCGAGCCAGGTGTGGGAAAGACTGCTATTGTTGAGGGATTGGCGAGCCGAATTGTTGAGGGAAATGTACCGGATACGATTATTGGCAAGCGCGTGGTAACTTTGGATTTGTCCAGTATGGTGGCAGGATCTA
>JBJELF010000034.1:0-23877 GCA_051879015.1 Lachnospiraceae bacterium | reverse complement strand
GGTATCGCCACAGGAAAGTTTCGCCGTTATTTTGATTTAAAGAATTTCTCGGATCCATTCCGTGTTATCAAGGGATATGGGGAAGCAAAGAAGGCAATTAAAGAGTACAAACCAGATGTATTGTTTTCCAAGGGAGGATTCGTGGCAGTGCCAGTTGTTCTGGCTGCAAAACATTATAAGGTACCTATTATCATTCATGAGTCCGATATGACACCGGGACTTGCCAATAAAATCTGTATTCCGGCAGCCCAGAAAGTTTGCTGCAATTTTCCGGAGACAGTTAAACTGCTGCCAGAGGGAAAGGCAGTGCTGTCTGGTTCTCCAATTCGTGAAGAGTTGTTGACAGGAAGCCGCAGGGCTGGTTTAAATTTCACAGGACTTTCTGACAAAAAGCCAATTTTGATGATGATGGGTGGAAGTACCGGATCTCGTAATGTAAATAAAGCATTGCGCAGTATCCTGCCAGCGCTTTTGAAAGATTTTCAAGTCATTCACCTGTGCGGAAAAGGAATGTTGGATGAAAGTTTAACAAATTTGGAAGGTTATGTTCAATATGAATATATCAGCGAACAGCTGAAGGATTTGATGGCGGCAGCTGACATTGTGCTTTCGAGAGCGGGCGCAAATGCTATCTGCGAGTTTGTGGCTTTACAAAAACCCAATATTTTAGTACCTCTGCCCGCATCTGTAAGTCGAGGAGACCAGATTTTGAATGCTCAGTCCTTTGAAAAGCAGGGATTTTCCAAGGTATTGCAGGAGGAAAACTTGACAGATCAGCTATTGCTTGATACCATTCATGAAGTTTATCAGAACCGTACTCAATATGTAGAGGCTATGAGTAAGAGCAGTCAGTCCAATGGAGTCAAAGTGGTTATGGGATTGATTCAGGAATTGGTGAAAGACAAATAAGATTTGTAAAATACGGTCTGTTTTTCAGACATTATCATGAGCGAAAGAGAGAAAACAGTATGATACTAGGAATTATAGGAGCAATGGATGAGGAGGTAGCTTTCCTAAAGGCACAGATGGAACATGTCACCGTCACAAAAAGGGCAGGCATGGAGTTTTATGAGGGTAGTCTGTCTCGGAAGCCCGTAGTAGTTGTAAGAAGTGGTATCGGCAAGGTAAACGCAGGCATATGTTGTCAAATTTTAGTTGATTTGTTTGGGGTGGATGCGGTGGTAAACACAGGAATTGCAGGTTCCCTCAAAAATGAAATTAATATTGGAGATATTGTACTTTCTACGGATGCTCTGCAGCATGATATGGATGCGGTGGCTTTTGGTTATCCGTTAGGACAGATTCCACGTATGGATACGCTATCCTTTCAGGCTGATGAGAAATTGTTGGAACTGGCTGAGAAATGTTGTCATAAAGTAAATCCTGAGATTCAGGTATGGAAGGGGCGTGTGGTCAGCGGCGACCAGTTTGTGGCGAGCAAGGAAGTGAAGGCACATCTTATCTGCGAGTTTAACGGTTTTTGTACTGAGATGGAGGGGGCGGCTATCGCACAGGCTGCTTATTTAAATCAAATTCCATTTTTGATTATTCGTGCCATCTCTGACAAGGCGGATGACAGTGCTCAGATGGACTATCCGACTTTTGAGAAGAAGGCTATTGAAAACTCGGTCAGATTAATCAGAGAGATGGCTGCTAATTTATGATACCAGGGTCAAAAGGTCAAAATACCTTTTGATCCCAACATCATGATATTAAAGTCCAAAGTTATTTCGTTTTGCAAAAGGTGTCGTAATTGTGCGATATCTTTTGCGAGACAAATAAAACTTAGTACGTTATAATTGGCTTGATTTTCCAAATGGAAGCTCCAAGGTACCAGAGCTTCCTGGAAGGTCAAGCCAATTTTCGTCTTGAAAGGGGAATGAGATATGTTAGAATTTTTAAAAGATAATCTCGCATTTGTGGCAATCGTGGCAATTTTTGGTTTTGGTGCAGTGGGAAAACTTATCGCACGTCATTGCTATCAGATGCTGCTGCAGCAGTCAGAAAACATCTCCAGTGCAAAAAATAAATTTCTGCGACAAATCAAGACAAAGTACGAAGGAGTATTCCGCGTTAATCGAGGCGTCAAAAACACTAACGCTTTCATCACTAAACAACTCTACCGCTATCGCTATGGTCTGTTTCGTCTGGAAACCTTGGATCATTTCTCTGCTTGGGGGGCAGCACTCTGCTTTGGAATCGGTGTCGGCAATGGGCTTCTTTTACTGCGTGCGGACAAGTCCAGCTATGATATTATTTTTTCCGTGGGCGCTGGTATCTTGGCAGCGGTCGGCATGATTTTGGTCGATCGAGCTGCTGACAATCAGATACGTCATCAAGAACTCATTACTCATATTCAAGATTATTTAGATAATAATGTCAGCAGCCGCATGGAGGCAAATTTGACAAATGGCAAGCAGGAAGCAGCAGTCAGCAAGGAGGCAATTATTCCAATGTCGGATGCCTCACATACCGAAAAAGGCAATTCGAAAGAACAATCCAACGACAAAGTTCGCTCACTTCGTAAAAATGAGGAGAAAAAATCTAACTTTAGTCCGCTCAAATCTCATGGGCAGGAGGGGGCATCCCTTAAGCGCAGTTTAGAACAAGCTGCTGCCAGCCGAGAGGAAGGCAATAAAAAGGCACTCAGCGCCGAGGAGGAAGCGCTCATGGATGAGATTATACGTGAGTATCTTTCCTAAACGGCACCATCATATATAAAGAAAGAAGCGTGCAGATATCAATTCTGTACGCTTTTTTTACAAAATTATAGGGTAATTGTGACATCAAAGGATATGTATTGGATAAGCTGGTAAAATCAATCTATATATAGTAATTGTTCTGCCCATTATTTTGTTTGGGTATTTCACAGCTTAAGTGCTGCTGATGCAGCCAAATCATCGATTTTGGACGAATAGTTAAGAAAAATGGAGGACAATGTTATGATGTATGCAAAAGATTTTCGAGCGTCAGCTCGAGCAGCTCTAAAGGGCAAGTGGCTAATGGCAATGGTTGCTGGTCTGATTGCGTTTTTGTTGGGGGCAAGTGTATATGCGTATGCCAACGGCGGTTCCAGCGCTAGTAGTTCAGGCCAAAATTCAAATGGTCTTGAAATTATTTATAACGGTGATTATGAGAGTGGCTTTGAAGAACATTTCGTAGAGTCGGTATTTGCTTCTGTCATAACACCATTCGTGATTACCATAGTCATTGTGGGTGTGATTATTTCTTTGACCATTGGCGGTGCAGTCACAATCGGTTATCGCCGCTATCATCTGGCACTTATGGACGGAGATACACCATCATTGGGGATGCTGTTTTCAGGATTTTCAATATATGGCAAAGCGTTTCTATTAAATTTGCTGACCGGTATTTACATAGTTTTATGGTCAATGCTTTTTGTGATTCCTGGTATTATTAAATCGTTCAGTTATGCTATGGCACCGTTTATTTTGGCGGAGAATCCAGATATGACACCAAATGAAGCAATTACCGCATCCCGTCAAATGATGGACGGCAACAAATGGCGTCTGTTCTGCTTAAACTTCTCTTTTATTGGCTGGGCATTGTTGGCTGCACTAACCTGTGGATTGGGCTGTATTCCATTGGAACCATATGTAGCATCTGCCAACGCAGCATTTTACCGCGAAATTAGTCAGACCTGGAAGGTTGAAGAAGATATGGATTTTGTGAAATAAAGTAGATTAAAAAAATCATAATTCTGCAGTGTGGACAGTTCGATGCTGATACGAAACTAGTTTGCATCTCTCATCTCAAAGCTATTTATTGTATATCAAAATGCGATAAATAGCTTTTTTGTTGCCAAATTATTTCCAATATTTTTCATTTTTTAAAAACATTGACATATTTTGCAAAATAGACTAGAATAAATATACAATTTGATCAAAACAATGAAAGTGGGGTTATTGTAAGAATGAAGAAAGAGAAGAAGAGAGTTGCAGTAAAAATATTGGCTGCCGTTCTGTCGGTAACAGTAGTAATTGGAATAATTGCTACATTTTTTTTAAGTACGAAAGCATCGTACCAACAGTTTTGCGGGTATGATATGGTGGCGGTTTCCTTGAAGTACTTAGATGACAGTAAGTATAAGTATAAAGATACAGCTGTGAATGTGCCAGCTCAGCCAGAACAGAATATTTATGACTGCAGTTCGTGGGTTAATCGAGTTCTGCTTGATGCGGCGGGGGTATCATCCTATTATGGTTCGGGATTACCAGGATACTCGGGTGCTTGGAGAGATACTTATTTCTCTGGAAAAAGTGTTGGTGATGTAGTGACTATCCTGGATCAGAAATTTAAAATTACAGTGATGCCTGGAACATCCTATACGAGTGCGGATTTGCCTGTGGGAACCATTATGATTTATGCGACAGCAGATGGCACAACAAAACATATGGCCATTTCCTTGGGTGTACAAAATAGCAGTACGATTATTAATGATTTGTATGAGACTTATCGTGGCAGTGTAGGAATTTCGGATGCAGAGCTGGCTCGACTTCTCAATGCTACCTGCAATAATGGAGCTGCAAAAGTACTTCAGACCACTAACTGTGAGGTATGGCGTATTCATGCATCAAATGCTCAAAAAGATATTTGTATTGATAACGGTACTTGTGGAGGAAGCCAGGGGGAGGCAACCTTATCTTATGCTTTAGCTCCAGTGGAAGGATCAAATAGTCTTACGGGAGGTTCTAATTCCAGCAATAAAGTGACAGCAGCTCCTGTCATTGAGAGTCTGAAGGTAACTGACAAAACGAATGAGGGTTATACGGTGAATGTTACATTTACGGCTGAAGCGGGAGTCAGAAAAGTATTGATGCCAACTTGGACAGACAAAGATGGACAGGATGATCTTATTTGGCATGAAGCAAAAATTTCAGGTAACACAGCAAGTTATCATGTCAATATTTCGGACCATAATAATGAAACAGGCACTTACATAACCCATGTTTACGTATATGATAGAAATGATAAATTTACTGTAGAGGGTGTGAATGTAACAATTGAGAAAACAGCAGTTGCGGCAGCACCAAAAATTTTAGATGTAAAAGTAAGCGAGGTGACTCAGGCTGGTTATCGAGTAACGGTAACATTTGAGGCTGCTGCGGGTGTTCAGTCTGTGTTTATGCCAACTTGGACAGAGAAGGGTGGACAGGATGATATTATTTGGCATACAGCAGAGGTTTCTGGAAATACTGCTAGTTATTATATATCAGCCAATGGACATAATGGAGAGAGTGGAAAGTATATTACTCATGTATATGTTTATGATTATAATGATCAATTTGCCTTAGGAGAAGCTCGTGCAACGCTTCCAACAGCTACCCAAGAGGCTCCTACAATTGAGAGTGTGAAAATTACAGAGCAAAGCTTATCAGGATATCGCGTTACCGTAAAATTTAATGCTCCAGCAGGGTTAAATAAAGTTTATATGCCAACCTGGACCAATAAGAATGGACAAGATGATATCATTTGGTATGAAGCTTCAGTGTCTGGAAATACTGCTAATTATTATGTATCGGTAGATAAGCATAATAATCAGAATGGTATCTATATCACTCATGTTTATGTCTATGATGTCAATGGTGCCTTTGCGTTGGAGGGTATCAAAGCTGTGATTTCAAGTATCACAGTTGAGCCAAGTATCCAGAATGTGCAGGTCAGCGAAGAGAGTGCAAATGGTTATCGTGTTACGATTACGTTTAATGCACCAGCAGGGGTGGATGAAGTTTATATGCCAACCTGGACAGAGAAAAATGGACAGGATGATTTGATTCATCATAAAGCAAAAATTTCTGGAAATACCGCATCATTTTATATTAGGCGAAGTGATCATAACAATGAATATGGAAATTATATTACCCATATCTATGTTTATGATGTCAATGGTACTTATGCGATTGCAGAAGCTAAGGTAAAGTTACAATAGTTGATGTAATGGGTATCATAGCTTCTTGGATGTAAATTTGGCAGATAAAAAGAAAAATTACTAAAATTTAAAAGATTTTTATTTAGAGAAATGGCACATATCCCATGAAGATATGTGCCATTTTAAATTTACGATAAAAGTGTTTTCAATGGACATTAGAAAACCTGCACTGCAAACATTTTATTCATGGGGAGTTTACTTGATTTCTAATTAAAAATAAAATGGAGTATTGTGGTCTTCTTCAATAATTTGTATTTCCAAATAATCAAAGTCAATTGTTTCAATAAAATTATCTTGGCGAAATCTGGTTTTACCGGTTTGTTTAAATTCGTCAATGTTGTTGTTTAACCAAACTGGATTGGGCAGATCAAAATCATGACATAATTGCTCTAATCCTTGGAATATTTTGTGCGTGCGAGTTTCTTCAGGCTGGTCATTGCAAACCACAGAGTCTGCCAATAGATGATTATGATAAAATAATTTTCCCCACATACGGAACATCATTTGCTACCTCTCTTTATTATATTTATTTGGTAGGTATATTATAGCGAATGTTTAGAAGCATGTAAAGAAAATAAATTGTCGATATTTTTTTGCATGAATCCGAAAAATAACACATAAAATGCATAAGAGATAAAATTTTAGCAGCGATTCAGCCGATATTTTAATACCATAATAGATTGGGCAGGAAATAGGAGGGCGGACTATGAGTGAGCAGCGAAAATTGCCAAATAATATTCGTCAAATTGGAGAGCGGGACCAACAGCCGCGAATTTATTTAGAAGATTATGTAGAAACCTTTATTCACAAGTGTAAGGAGGAAGATAGAACACAAGTCGGCATTTTGTTGGGAAAAAGTGAAACAATTGATGAGATGATATGTTATTTTGTAGATGGTGCGATTGTTTTGGACGAACTTTTGGATGGAGAAGGATTGATTCAGTTTACACCAGAAGTCTGGAGTATCATTGATAAGCAGGCGGCAGAGTATTTTCCAAATAGCGAGGTATGTGGCTGGTTTATTCATAGTGTGGAAAGTTACAACAGTGATTTAGTAAGACTGAAACAGATTCATCGCAGTGTTTTTCATGAGGGTAATTCCTTAATGCTGATTTCTTCCGGAGAGGAAAACATTTTTTACAGCAGTGGTGAAGAAGGCATGGATGTGGTTCGCGGTTATTATATTTATTATGAGCGAAATGAATGCATGCAAAATTACATGGTTCTTATCGCTTCCCAAAAAAAGAAAATAGATATGGTAGATTCTGCTGTGCATAGTTTTCGGCTGCTGACGGCGGAAAATAGGGAGAAAAAGCAAAAAAGGATTTATAGTAAGCATACTTTGCAGCAGATTGGTGCAGGCACAGCTGTGGCGGCAGCTTTCTTGGGTATCTGTGTTTCTATGCATTATGCAGGTATTTCTTTTAATTCTTCTTCACAGCATATGGCTGTAGGAGATACAAGAGAGGCTCAGGAGCAGGTCAATGCGACTGTGGAGGAAAAATCGGGAGAAGATTTAAATGAGGGCTTGTCTTCTAATATTTTATCGGAAATAGGTAAAAATACAACGGAGATAAAAGAAACCACCGAAAATACGGAAGAGGAGCTGGAGAGTATTTCGATAGCAAATATGGGCGAAAATGTTGATTCTAATCAAGCCAATGAAAATATGGAATCTGTGCAGGAAGCAGATGCTGCTCTGGTAGGGAGTGGAAGTTATATTGTATTACCAGGTGATACTTTGATTCAGATTAGTATCAATTTTTATGGCAGCGTGGAACGCATCGAGGATATTTGTCGTTATAACGGTATTGAAAATCCAAACGAGATTTATGTAGGACAAAAATTGATTATGCCTTAAAATAAAAATATTATCATGATTTTTAAACGATGATTCGAGTGTTAAATCGGTTCTGGTTTTAAGAAATCATAAATTTATTGGACAGTCAGTAAAAAATAGGTTTTCAATTTAAAAAAAAAAGGTATAATAGAAAAGAAAACAAATGGGTTAAGATAAATTAAGAGACGAAAGGTAATGGTAAATAATGTCAGAAATCAAATTGGTCAGTGAACGTGCTATGAGGCAGAATGTTGTCCGTAAACGAATTTTGCGTGGTACGATTGTTGTGGGAATTTTAGGTGCGGCGGTATTTGGAATTTATACATATAGAGCGAATCCCCATACTTATGAGGTAGTTTGGGAGAAAAGTATTGATTTGAGTGAAGCGGGTGGTATTCAGGCGATTGACGGAAATATTTTAGTTTATGATCGAAATGGAGCATTTTGTTATGATGTAAAGGGAAATGAAGTTTGGACAGTTACCTATCAGATGAGTTGGCCCTTTGTGAAACAGACTGGTGATTATATGATAATTGCTGATAAAAAAGGGCGGGAAATCGTTATCTGTCATAAAACAGAGGGAATGACTGGTATAGCGAATACTGAAAAAATGATTACATCAGCGGATGTGTCAGAAAATGGCACGGCGGCGGTTGTGGTAGAAGATGATACAAGTAGTTATATTGAATATTATAGTGCCAGTGGAGAGAAGGTGGATATTGAATTTAAGTCATTGATTCAAGAAGATGGATATCCGCTGGATATTGCGCTTTCTCCGTCCGGCATTGAATTGATGGTATCCTATATCTCGATTGATGCAGGGAGTCTAAAAAATTCAATTTTATTTTACAATTTTGATATGAATAAATTGAAAGATGACTATGTGGTTGGTTTGTTCAGTCATTATTCTGAGTATGAAACTTTCATCCCAGAAGTCAATTTTTTGACAGAAACTCAGGCAGTGGCTTTCGGAGATAATCGTGTCAGTTTTTATTCCTTGGGGGATGCATTGATGCCGAAGCTATTGCAGGAATATCCGATTGAAGATGAAATTCAGGCTGTGTTTTATGATGAGAACAATGTAGGCATTGTAGTCCAGACGGAATCTTTAGAAAAAATTCTTTTCATATATAATCAAACTGGTCAAGAAAAAGGACAGTTAAAATTGGAAGATGATTTTGAAGATATCTTTTTTAACAATGGATATGTAGTTTTAAAAAATGCTGTGGGATGTAAGATTTATACGATAAGCGGCAAAGTTTATTATGAAAAGGAATTCAGTGGAAGTTTGTTTGCTTTAGCACCAGGCGGCAATTATCGTCAGTATTATGCACTGGCTGGGACGGAGCTGCAGTACATTCATCTTAAATAATTAAATGATACCACGGTTGAAAGGTTATACATTTCATGCAAGAAATTATAGGGAGAGACTTGTTTTTTTGTAGGAAGTACCGTATAATAAAATTTATGAAGTTTATGGTGATGAATGGACTACTGAAAATTCAGAATATATTATGTATCATTATGGAGGAAGTACAAATGGGTAAATATTGTTTAGGAGTAGATATTGGAGGTACTACTGTAAAATTAGGCTTGTTTACGGTAGAAGGCGATCTGCTGGAACGTTGGGAAATTGTCACCAGAAAAGAAAATAATGGAGAAAAAATTATCAGTGATATCGGCGCTTCCATTTTAGAAAAATTGCAGGAGAGAGGAATTGAGCGCACTGAAGTAATAGGTGCAGGTATCGGTGTGCCAGGTCCAGCACTGGAAAATGGCGATGTTCCAAGATGTGTTAACTTGGGTTGGTATGATAAGAGACCAGCTGATGAGTTGAGTGCTATTCTTGGCATTCCAGTGAAGGTTGGAAATGATGCTAACATTGCTACCTTGGGAGAAATGTGGAAAGGTGGCGGAAGAGGATTTAAGAATGTCGTCATGATTACTCTGGGAACTGGCGTCGGCGGCGGCGTCATTATAGACGGTAAGATGCTGACTGGAAATCGTGGTCTGGCAGGTGAGCTGGGACATATTACAGTCAATATGGATGAGACAGCAGTTTGTAATTGTGGAAATCGTGGTTGTCTGGAGCAGTACGCTTCTGCGACTGGTATTGTTCGAGTAGCAAAGCGATTGATGTGTGCTGAGGGACCAGTAAAAACTGTTCGCGGAGCTGTTAAGACTTTTGATGTAACCAAACTGTTGGAGTTGGAGAAAGAGCATGGTCTTACCTGTAAAGATGTGTTTGACTTGGCAAAGAACGGTGATCCTTTGGCAAAGGAAGCAACAGAAATTTTGGGACGTTATTTGGGGAAAACTTTGGCCGATATGTCGTTGATGATTGATCCCGATGTGTTTGTTATTGGCGGCGGAGTATCGAAGGCAGGAGACTTTTTGATTCGCTGCATATGGTATTATTATGATAAGTTTCTTTCTATATCAAAAAAACGTGCAGAGATTCACCTAGCTGAGTTAGGTAACGATGCAGGTATTTACGGTGGAGTAAAATTGATGTTGGATTGATTTTAAGTCTTACGTCATGAAGAGAGGGCATAAACAAGAAATTTGGAATTTTGTGACAAAATTTCTTGTTTATGTCCTCTTTTTTGTACTTGCGTGCATGATGGGTTTGTGCTATTCTATGACATGATAACTGACAAGACAGTTGTAAAAGGTATGTTTACAGGAGGTAAGACATGAAAAAGTTTCTGAAGAGAAAAAATATTATTTTTTCAGCGCAGCGTTATGGAATTGATGCGCTGGGAGCTATGGCACAAGGATTATTTGCATCATTGCTCATCGGAACCATTATCGGTACATTAGGGCAACAGATTGGCAATCAATTTTTGATTGACGCAGGCACTTATGCGAAAGGAGTGTCGGGACCGGCCATGGCCATTGCTATCGGCTATGCATTACAGGCACCGCCACTAGTGTTGTTTTCTTTGTTGGCAGTGGGAAATGCAGCCAATGCCTTGGGCGGTGCAGGTGGACCTTTGGCCGTGTTATTAATTGCCATTGTGGCAGCAGAGTTTGGTAAGGCAGTTTCCAAGGAGACGAAAGTGGATATTATTGTCACTCCATGTGTTACCATTATAGTAGGTGTGTTGTTATCTGTATGCTTTGCTCCAATTATTGGAAAGGCGGCGAGCAGTATTGGAAATTTGATTATGTGGGCGACAGAACTTCAGCCATTTTTGATGGGAATTATTGTGTCTGTAGTAGTTGGTATTGCGTTGACGCTGCCAATCAGCAGTGCAGCGATCTGTCATGCCTTGTCTTTAACTGGTCTGGCAGGAGGAGCTGCTGTGGCTGGCTGCTGTGCTCAGATGGTCGGATTTGCGGTTATGAGCTTTAAGGAAAATAAATGGGGTGGGCTTTTGTCACAGGGCATTGGTACTAGCATGCTTCAGATGAGTAATATTGTAAAGAATCCTAAAATTTGGATTCCTCCGATTTTGACTTCTGCCATCACAGGACCAATCGCTACCTGCATTTTTAAGATGCAGATGAATGGTGAAGCTATTTCTTCTGGTATGGGTACCTGTGGTCTTGTAGGACAGATTGGTGTTTATATTGGTTGGGTCAACGATGTGGCAGCAGGAAACAAGGCAGCTATCACTGCTGTGGATTGGATTGGACTTGTTTTGATTAGTTTTGTTTTGCCAGCAGTATTGACACTGATTTTTGGAGAGATTCTCAGAAAAATTGGTTGGATTAAAGAAAATGATTTAAAATTGGATTAAGATAGAGTTAAGAGAGAATAAGCGGCCAGGTAGCAAAGTAAAAGCAATCTGGCCGCTAAACTGTGCATTGTTATGAAATTTTTCCTTTACAAGATGGGAAAAAAGCGTTAAAATTAGTAAGGAAGAAAGTTATTTTATTTTTTTATAAAAAAAACTGTACATTTCCAGTAAAGTTATGTTATAGTAAAGTAGAGTAAATTGACATGCCTGTTTCGCAGGCAGCACTAAATTTGATGTTTTGACGAATGCGGCTTATATAGAAAAATGATTTGTTTTTGGATTTGTTTTTATGTTTGGGATGCCGCAATAGATTATATAGATAGTAAGATGTGAAGTTTGAAGTAACACGTTTGTTACTGGTGAAAGTAATATTACATCATGGGAGATGTGATACTTACACGAAAATGCCATTTGATGAGGGGCAGTAAAACAGAAAGGAAAAATTATGAGTCAGGCTAAAGTTGATCAGTATAAAGAGTATAAAAAAAATAGAAAAGAAATTCTTGCAAAGCAGAAGAAAAGACAGCAAATCAATCGTATTCTTTCATGGGCGGCTGCTATTGTTATATTAGGTGGTCTCGGCGGTGCCGTGGGAGTAAGCATATACAATTCTTATCAGGCAAAACTGGCGGCTCTGCCAGATTATACCTCTTCCACAAGTTTTATTGTCAGCGACTGGAGTGGCATTCAAGATGCAGATAACATGGTATCTGAGTGATACATTCCGTTACACGGTTAATGGGAATATGCCAAGTTTAGGGTACTTGGCTAGTTCTTGTACGCAAAAATCATGAGGGGCGATTAACTGATATGACAGAGGAAAAGAACAATATATTGATCGTTGGACATAAAAATCCGGATACGGATTCTATTTGTTCTGCGATTGCTTATGCCGATCTAAAGAATAAAATTGGCGAAGGTCATTATGAGGCAAGGAGAGCTGGAAAGATTAGTGATGAGACGCAGTTTGTGTTGAATTATTTTGGTGTGGAGGCTCCGGAGCTTTTGGAGGATATCCGTCCGCAGGTAAAAGATATTGACTATCGAAAGACCAAGGGTGTGTCGCGCACTATTTCGCTAAAAAAGGCATGGGCATTGATGAAAGAGTTAAATGTAGTCACTTTGCCAATCACTCGCAATAAGCGTTTGGAGGGATTGATTACAATTGGAGATATTGCCAACACCTACATGGAGGTTTATGACAGTACAATTTTATCGGCGGCTCACACTCGCTATAGTAATATTGTAGAAACCCTAGAGGGAAGTATTGTTGTAGGAGATGAGAAGGAATATTTTTGTAAGGGAAAGGTACTGGTAGCAGCAGCTAATCCGGATTTGATGGAAGATTACATTGAAGAGCATGATTTGGTTATTGTTGGCAACCGCTACGAGTCTCAGTTATGTGCCATTGAGATGAATGCAGGCTGTTTAGTGGTATGTGAAGGAGCGAAGGTCTCCTTAACGATTCGTAAGTTGGCGGAAGAACATAAGTGTACGATTATTAGTACTCCCTATGATGCTTTCACTGCAGCAAGACAGATTAATCAAAGTATGCCTATCAGTTATTTTATGAGACGAGATAATCTGGTAACATTTATAATTGAAGATTTTGTGGATGATATTCGAGACACGATGGCAAAACTGAGACATCGTGATTTCCCAGTTTTGGATGCACAGGGCTGTTATTTAGGCATGGCCTCTAGACGAAACCTGTTGGGATTAAAAAAGAAAAAAGTTATTTTGGTGGACCACAATGAGAAAGCGCAGGCGGTCAATGGAATCGAGGATGCGGAAATTTTAGAAATCATTGATCATCATCGCTTGGGTACCATTGAGACTATGGGACCAGTGTTTTTCCGCAATCAGCCTTTGGGCTGTACGGGTACAATTATTTATCAGATGTATATTGAAAATAATCTGCAGCCAGATAAGACGATTGCAGGACTTTTGTGCAGTGCAATTATTTCAGATACATTGCTCTTTCGTTCACCAACCTGTACGGGTATGGATCGCATGGCAGCATTACAGCTGGCACAGATTGCAGGGATTGACCCTGAAGTTTACTCGAGAGAGATGTTTTCTGCGGGAAGTAAACTAGGACAGAAAGAGCCTTCCGAGATATTGTACCAGGATTTTAAAGAGTTCACGATTGGTGAGAAAGAGCTGGGAATTGGTCAGGTGATGATCATGAATGAGTCGGAGATGGACGAGCTTCAGGAAAAGTTGACACCTTTTGCAGAGAGTGAGAGAAAGAGCAGTGGATTGGATATGCTCTTTGTAATGATGACCAGTATTTTAGGCGAGTACAGCCGCATGATTTGCTGCGGACAGGGTGCCCAGGAACTGGTAGAGCGCTCCTTCGGACAGCAGACTCAGAATAATACATTGATTTTGCCTAGTGTAGTATCTCGCAAAAAGCAGTTGGTACCTGCATTGACAATGGGGATGCAGCAGGAGTAAATTATTATGGGAAGACAAGTTTGGAAAGCAGGCAATATGGTCTATCCTGTGCCGGCTGTGATGGTTTCTCTGCAAGATAAACAAGGAAATAAAAATATTATTACAGTGGCCTGGACAGGAACCGTGTGCAGTAGTCCGGCGATGACTTATATTTCTGTTCGCAAGGAGCGGCATTCTTATCAGATGTTGAAAGAAAGCGGAGAGTTCGTCATCAATCTATCTACTGAGGCGCTCACGAGAGCTGTGGACTACTGTGGTGTCCGTTCGGGCAGGGAAGTAGATAAATTTAAGGAGATGCATTTGACAGCAGGGATAGCCAGTCAGGTGCAGGCTCCTATTATAGAAGAATCGCCTGTCAATATTGAATGTCGTGTGACACAGGTGTTGGAGCTTGGTTCTCATGACATGTTTTTGGCAGAAGTAGTGGCAGTAGATGTAGATGAGCGCTATATTGATAAAAATGGCAAATTCCATTTGACTGATGCCCATCCGATGGTTTACTCTCATGGGGAGTATTTTGGCCTGGGCAAGCAATTGGGAACTTTTGGATATAGTGTTCGGAAAAAAGGCAGCAATAGGAGAGACAAGCAGTGAGTGAAAATGTGAAAATGCTAGGCGGAATCCGAAACCGCAAAAAAAATATTGTACTGATTGGTATGCCAACTTCAGGAAAGAGTTCTGTTGGCGTGGCTCTTGCAAAGGATTTAAATTACTCTTTTGTGGACAGTGATTTATTGATTCAGGAGCAGGAAGGACGATTGCTGCGGGAAATCATTGCCCAAGAGGGAATAGATGCGTTTCAGGAGATTGAGAATCGTGTCAACGCACAGCTGGATGTAGAGCGAGCAGTGATTGCGCCAGGCGGCAGTGTGATTTATGGAAAAGAGGCAATGGAGCATTTTCGCGAGACAAGTCTGATTGTTTATTTAAAGATATCTTTTGAGGAGATGAAACAACGCCTTGGAGATGCAATATTTCGAGGTGTGACCTTGAGAGAAGGTATGAGTTTACGAGATTTGTATGAAGAGAGAGTTCCTCTTTATGAAAAGTATGCAGATGCTATCATAGATGAGCAGGGTAAAACTTTGGGACAGGTGGTATCACAGGTATATCAGTTCTGTTTGAATACACAGACAGAGCGTGAGCAGGAATAATGATAACAATTGAGGGTATGTCATGGAACAATATATTATAAAAGGTGGAAATCCGCTGGTAGGAGAAGTATCCATTGGAGGTGCAAAAAATGCAGCTCTAGGATTACTGGCCGCAGCGCTGATGACTGATGATGGAGTAGTGCTGGATAACATTCCAGATGTAAATGATGTGAATATTTTGTTGGATGCCATTGCAGAGACAGGAGCCATTGTAAAGCGACTAACGAAGCATAGCGTTTATGTATGTGGAAAAACAGTACATAATTTAATTGTAGAAAATTCCTACATTAAGAAGATGCGGGCTTCCTATTATTTATTGGGGGCACTTTTGGGCAAATATCACTATGCAGAGGTAGCACTTCCAGGTGGATGCGATATTGGTAATCGTCCAATTGACCAGCATCTCAAAGGGTTTCAGGCTTTGGGTGCAATGACAGATGTGAGAGAAGGTCGCATTGTGTCTAGTGCTGATAAATTAAGAGGGGCTCACATTTATTTTGATGTCGTTTCTGTGGGAGCTACTATCAATGTCATGTTGGCGGCTGTACTGGCAGAGGGAAGAACGATTCTGGAAAATTCGGCTAAAGAGCCTCATGTGGTAGATGTGGCCAATATGTTAAATCTAATGGGAGCCCATATCAAGGGAGCTGGAACCGATGTGATTCGTATTGACGGTGTACGTGAGCTGCATGGCTGTGAATACTCCGTAATTCCAGACCAAATTGAGGCGGGTACTTTTATGTTTGCAGCAGCAACCACCAAAGGTGATGTGATTATCAAAAATGTTACACCGAGACATCTGGAATCTATGACTTCTAAGTTGCGCGAAATCGGCTGCGAGGTCATAGAATTTGATGATGCAGTGCGTGTTGTCTGTAAGGGACGTCTTCGTCATACCAATGTGACAACCTTGCCTTATCCAGGATTCCCTACCGATATGCAGCCTCAGATGGCAGTTTTGTTGACCATGTCAGATGGCATCAGTATTGTGACAGAGAGTATTTTTGAAAATCGCTTTAAATATGCGGATGAAGTGAATCGTATGGGAGCGAAGATTCATGTGGAGGGGCGTGCTGCCATTATCAACGGTGTTGATAAATTGATGGGTGCCCAGGTTACTGCACCAGATTTGAGAGCAGGGGCCGCATTGGTTATTGCAGGGCTGGCAGCGGAAGGATTTACCACAGTGGATGATATTGTCTATATTCAGCGAGGATATGAGAATTTTGCTGGAAAGCTGCGAGAATTGGGTGGCATGATTGAAAAAGTAGACACTGACGAAGAAGCGCAGAAGTTTCGTTTAAAATTTGGATGAATGGCAGCTATAAGAGGTATGCAGAGAAAAGACTGGAGCGGTTTGTCTAGGACACAAAAGTTTCACTTAAAATTTGAATGAAGTACTTGACGAATTCATATAGATGAGTTATCATTGCATATGCTATAGCAAAGAGGAATGTAAGCAAAGCCTTGTGATATGTACGTAACAAGCCTTTCTATCATTGGCGAGTTGAGGTCGGAACAACTATGCGGTAACAGTATAGTATAGTACGCATCTCCTACTATTTGGTGGTGTATTATCCCTTAAGCGGGATTATTAACCAGACGCCGTGTATCCACATACCTTTAGGTATGTGATTTTACGGTTAATAATTTTATAAAAGATATATTTTCTTATTCAGAGTGATGGAGATACAAAGGATCTGTGAAGTCACGGCAACCCCATTTTGGAAGGTGCCAACCTGAGCGAGCAATCGAACAATAAGAAGGATAGTATAAAACTCACGAATCCGCACTTATTGTGCGGATTTTTTGATGAACAAAGCGCATAGAAAATAGTTGTTTTGCATCATGCGCAGCGTGGTAATTTACAAGAAGGAAAGAGGTAGATTTTATGGCACATTATTTATTTACATCAGAATCGGTGACAGAAGGACATCCAGATAAGATGTGCGATCAGATTTCTGATGCAATTTTGGATGAATTGATGAGACAGGACCCAATGAGTCGTGTGGCTTGTGAGACCTGTGCTACTACTGGTTTGGTATTAGTTATGGGTGAAATTTCTACCACTGGATACGTAGATATTCAGAAGGTAGTGAGAGATACCGTTGCAGAGATTGGATATACTCGTGCAAAATTTGGTTTTGATGCTTCCACCTGCGGTGTAATTGTAGCATTGGATGAGCAGTCTGGAGATATTGCGATGGGTGTCAATGAGGCATTGGAAGTACGTGGTGAAAAAGGGCAGGATGAACAGTTGGGTGCGGGTGACCAAGGTATGATGTTTGGCTATGCCACCGATGAGACTGACGAGTATATGCCTTATCCAATCTATATGGCACATAAGTTGGCGAGACGTTTGACAGAGGTGCGAAAAAATGGCACTTTGGATTATCTTCGTCCCGATGGAAAGACGCAGGTAACGGTTGAATTTGATGAGCAAGATAACCCAGTGCGTATTGATGCTGTGGTATTGTCCACTCAGCATGATGACAAAGTGACTCAGGCGCAAATTCATGAAGATATCAAGAAATATGTTTTTGATGAAGTTCTGCCAGCGGATATGTTGGATGAAAAAACCAAGTATTATATTAATCCAACAGGGCGCTTTGTTATTGGCGGACCTCATGGAGACAGTGGTCTGACTGGACGTAAAATTATTGTGGATACTTACGGTGGACGCGCTCGCCATGGCGGCGGTGCATTCTCTGGTAAGGACTGCACGAAGGTAGACCGTTCTGCTGCTTACGCGGCTCGCTATGTAGCGAAAAACATTGTAGCTGCTGGTTTGGCAAAACGCTGCGAAATTCAGCTGTCCTATGCAATTGGTGTGGCAGAGCCTACTTCCATCATGGTAGATACCTTTGGAACAGGTGTTCTTTCATCGGACAAGCTGGTTGAGATTATCAAGAAGGAGTTTGACCTTCGTCCTGCCGGGATTATTAAGATGCTGGATTTGCGTCGTCCAATTTACAAGCAGACAGCGGCCTATGGTCACTTTGGAAGAAATGATTTAAATCTTCCCTGGGAGCAGCTGAACAAAGTAGATGCTTTAAAAGCATATCTGGCATAAAATCTTCGCGTAGAAAACCATTAGAGAAATAGGTGCGGCGAGCAGTCGGGAACTTCTCCTGACTGCTCGATTGTTTTTTTAGGGAGGAGCTTTTTTTCATAAATTCTCTTGCATTTTTTATGTATTCACGATATGATATTATAGTGAATGTACAGATGGGAAATCTGTTTGAAAAAATAAAGGAGAAGTATGGACAAACAATATATACTATTTGATTTGGATGGAACCTTGACCGACCCCATGGTGGGTATCACGAAATCTGTTCAATATGCACTGAAGCATTTTGGAATTGAAGTAAATGATTTGAAAAAATTGACGCCGTTTATTGGACCCCCATTGAAAGATAGTTTTATGGAGCGCTATGATTTTTCTGAGGAGGAAGCTGAGGAAGCAGTACGTATCTTCCGTGAGTACTTTGTACCCCAGGGAATGTTTGAGAATGAACCTTATGAAGGAATTAAGGACTTTTTGGAGCATTTGGTAGATGCAGGGAAAGTACTTTTTGTAGCAACTTCCAAGCCGGTTGATTTTGCAGAGCGTATTTTGGAAAAATTTGATTTGGATCAATATTTTGAATATATATGTGGTGCCACCATCGATGAGAAACGTACATCAAAGATTGATGTCATTGCATATTTAATAGAAGAATGCCAGCTTATTGATATGGATGAGTTGATTATGGTGGGTGACACCAAGTACGATATTTGGGGAGCAAAGGAGTTTGGCATTCGTTCGGTTGGAGTGCTGTATGGGTATGGAGACCGGGATGAATTGGAAGAGGCTGGTGCAGACTACATAGCCAAAAACTTGGAAGAGTTGGAAGAAATTTTGCTGGAAGAGGACTAGTATCTGAGGAAAAACAGATGAAAAAATTTGTAAGAATCTAGTGAAATGCAAATTTTGGAAACGGAATGTATAAGCCTGCCTATTATGTCCATGAGATATAAAGAGTAAAATAAAGAGGACTCGTATGCTAACTATTTTGTATGAGGATCAGGAAATGATTGTGGTGAAAAAACCTGCAGGTCAAGAATCGCAGTCAAGCAAAAAATTTTCTTTAGATTTGCTGAGTGAGATAAAAAATTATTTAGCGCGCAGGGATAAGACTGCCAATCCCTATGTGGCAGTGGTACATCGTCTTGACCAGCCAGTTTCCGGTATAATGGTCTATGCAAAGACACCGAGGGCAGCAGCAAATTTAAGTCAGCAGCTGCAGAGCGGCAAGATGAGCAAGCGTTATTATGCATTGTTGAGAAGGCCGATTGAGCCTTCCAGTGGGACATTGGAGCATTATCTGGTTCATGATAAGAAAACTTATTCTTCCCATGTGGCACAAAAAGGTGAAGCGGGGGCAAAAACCGCCCGGCTGATTTATCAGACCGTGCCGTTAGGGCAGTTTGCCGAGTTTGCCCAGTTGGCAGAGCAGATGGGATTGAATCAGGCAGTACTGGTAGATATTCAGCTCTTGACTGGCAGGCATCATCAAATTCGTGTGCAGTTTGCTCATATGGGATGTCCACTGGTAGGAGATCGGAGATATGGTGCAGAAGAGTCAGATAATTTGATGAATCGAGTTGCGCTATGTGCGTATCAGTTAGAGTTTTTTCATCCAACTACAAAGAGAAAAATGAAATTTCGGATTGAAATATAAAAACGCGCCACACACTGGTGCGTTTTTATATTTACAACTCATATTTTTTTGATATACTATATAAGAGAAATGATGCAGCGATTGGAACAGAACGATGAGATAATTGGATAAAGTGATGCGGGGAGTGGAGTAAAAGCATGGAGGGAAAATACATGCAGGACAAAGAGGAGAATACAAACAAAAAACCTTATATTAGAGAAAGAATTGTAAAAACACCTAAGAGTCGGCTTCAGTTGGGATTAGAATGGACTGGAAAGACGGTAGGTGTATTAGCAGGCGTAGCAATTGTGGGATGTGTGTTTGGGGGAACATTTACATGGGGAAGCTATATGGTTAGCTCCTATTATGCGCGGGAGACGAGTGCTGTTGAAGAGAGTAGTTTGACGGAAGGTATAAGCCAAGGCGCGACATCCGATTTGCCATCAAAGGATGAAACGACATCAGATATGGCGGATACAGCTGCCACAGAAAATACGGCAGAGACTAGCCTGGAAAATTTGTCAGAAACAACGATAGAGACAGATTCCACAGGAGAAACACAAGCGCAGGAGATGGGTGTGGAAGCATACGAGCAGCTCAATCAATCGCTCTTTGAGGTATATGAAAATGTCTCGCAGTCTTTTGTGACGGTCAATCTGATTACGCAGGATATGGATTGGCTCAATGAGCCTATTGAAAATCGCAGTGAGACTTTTGGAGTGATTTTGAGCGTGCAAGACACAAAAGTAACTATTGTAACTAGTTATCATCAAGTCAAAGAGGCTAAGTCATTGACAGTAAATTTGCAAGGTCAAGTGTTGGATGCTGTCATATTGGCAAAAGATGATTTGACTGACATCTGTACCTTGCAGGTTGATTTGGAAGGAATTGTATTGAAGGAGGAGCTGCAGCCGATTGTGTTGGCATATAATTATGTGCCAAAGGCTGGAGAGGCGGTCATTTTGGCAGGAAATCCGATGGGTTTTTCTGGCTCAGTGGTCTTTACTAATCTGACTTATATTAACAAAGATGTCAGTGTGACGGATGGCGTGTGTCGTATTTTATATACCGATCAGTTTTGCGTGGACGGCGGAAGCGG
The DNA here is from genome assembly GCA_051879015.1 of Lachnospiraceae bacterium. GTDB lineage: Bacteria > Bacillota > Clostridia > Lachnospirales > Lachnospiraceae > JBJELF01. The sequence continues at coordinate 2,925 of JBJELF010000034.1, read as the reverse complement.
AGTCATATTGAATATACAAGGTGAAGTAATTGGCTGGATTACGGAAAATTATAAGAGCAGCAATCTGCAGGATATTGTAGCCGGTATTGGAATTCGATATCTGAAAGATATTTTAAATCATTTGACGGAAAATTCGCCAATGACACTTTTCGGTGTGACTGCCGTAAATATGAACAAGGTGGAAACTTCAGATAAAGACTTGCAGGAATTGAAGGGAATTTATGTATCTCAGGTCCTGCAGAATAGTCCAGCCTACCAAGCCGGAATTCAGTACGGTGATATTTTGATGCAGATTGATGGAAAAAATGTATATTATCAGAGTGTGCTCCAGTCCACTTTGGAAGAGTATGAGCCAGGAGACAAAGTTAGTGTGCTGGTAAGCCGCAAGGGACGGGATGGCTATAAGACTTTAACCTTTGAGGTGGAGTTGGGAGCAAGATGAAAGGTGGAATAAGTTTATGAAGTATATTAGTGAATTAAAGGAAAGAGATCGTGTAGCACAGGTTTTTTTCTGCAAAAGTAAAGTGACAGCCACAACAAAAGCTGGAAAAAGTTATTATTCTTTAACTTTGCAGGATAGGACTGGTATCATAGATGGAAAAGTATGGGATTTAAATGGCGGTATTGAATATTTTGATTCGCTGGATTTTATTCAGGTGGAAGGGGAAGTAACCATTTTTGCGGGTGCGCCTCAGTTAAATGTGCGCCGCATTCGCAAGGCCGCTGAGGGAGAGTATTTGGCCAAAGATTATTTTCCTGTGTCAGACAAAAATGTGGATGAGATGTATAAGGAACTGCTTGCACTGGGCGGAAAAGTAAAAAATGAGAAAATGAGGCAGCTCATTAGTAGTTTTTTTGTGGAAGACAAAGACTTTATTCGACGCTTTAAGGTACATTCGGCGGCCAAAAGTGTCCATCATGGATTTATTGGCGGGCTGTTGGAGCATACCCTAGCTGTGACAAAGCTCTGTGATTTTTATTGTACTATGTATCCAGAGCTCAATCAAGATTTGCTTATTGCGGCGGCTATGTTTCATGATATTGGAAAGTTAGAGGAATTGTCGGCTTTTCCGGAGAATGATTATACCGATGATGGACAACTTCTGGGACATATTGTACTGGGGTGCGAGATGGTAGGAAAACATATTGAAAAGATTCCAGGATTTCCGAAAAAAACGGCATCGGAGCTGCGTCACTGTATTTTGGCTCATCATGGCGAGTTGGAGTACGGTTCGCCCAAGAAACCTTCTCTGATGGAAGCGATGGCATTGAATTTTGCAGATAATACTGATGCAAAGATTCAAGTGATGAGAGAAGCTATGAAGAATTCAGTCAATCAAGAATGGCTGGGCTTCAATCGATTTCTGGATAATAATATTCGCAGTACAACACCGCTGCAGTAAGCGGCTGATGAGTCTTGCTGCGGATCTCAAATGTGTTCAGAATTTCGGGAGCACGAAGTGTTATGGAGCAAAATATCTTTTGACCGCTATATCAATATTAAATTTTGCAATGTTAGACATTAGCATATGGGAGTATAATATATGTTTCAGAAAAATGACGTGATTACCTTAAAAATAGATGACATGAGCCATGAGGGAGAAGGTGTTGGCAAGGTGGAAGGTTTTACCTTCTTTGTCAAGGATAGTATCATCGGTGATGTCATTGAGGCAAAGGTGGTAAAGTTAAAGAAAACTTATGGTTATGGAAGATTGATGAAAATTTTGGAACCTTCGAAAGATCGTGTAGAGCCTCGCTGTCCCATTGCACGACCCTGTGGTGGATGTCAGCTTCAGGCTATGTCCTATGAAAGTCAGTTGCAGTTTAAGCAAAATAAGGTGAAGAATAATCTGGAACGAATTGGTGGCTTTGAAAATCTTGTTATGGAGCCGATTATTGGCATGGAAGAGCCTTGGCGATATCGCAATAAATGTCAGGTGCCAGTAGGAACGGATAAGAATGGGCGCGTCATTTTTGGATTTTATGCAGGGCGCACTCATGACATCATCGAGCAGGAGGATTGTCTGCTGGGCGTGGAGGAAAATAAGGCCATTCTGGAGGTGATTCGCAAGTTTGTAGAGAAATATCATATTTTACCTTACAGTGAGACAACACACACGGGACTTCTGAGACATGTTCTGATTCGCAAGGGATTTGTGACGGGAGAATTGATGGTCTGTCTGATTATTAATGGAAAAAAAATACCCCACAGTGAGGAGTTGGCAGCGAAACTGCGTGAAATTGAGGGGATGACGGATATTTCTATCAATATTAACACCAATCAGACAAATGTAATTTTGGGAAGCCAGGTCAAATCCCTCTGGGGGCCAGGTTATATCACAGATTACATTGGGGAGGTCAAATACCATATTTCACCCCAGTCTTTCTTTCAGGTGAATCCAGTGCAGACAAAAAAATTGTATGGAAAGGCATTGGAGTACGCACAGCTGACTGGGAATGAAGTGGTGTGGGATTTGTACTGCGGCATCGGTACAATCTCATTGTTTTTGGCACAGAAGGCGAAAAAAGTCTATGGCGTAGAGATTGTGCCCGCGGCCATTGAAGATGCAAGAGCTAACGCAAAACTCAACGGACTGGATAATGCGGAATTTTTTGTCGGCGAGGCAGAAGTCGTGCTGCCTGAATTTTATAGAAGAGAAAAAGTCGGCGCTGATGTCATTGTGGTAGACCCACCAAGAAAAGGCTGCGAGAAGAGCGTACTCGATACTATGATAGCGATGAAGCCAAAACGAATCGTGTACGTCAGCTGCGACTCGGCAACACTGGCGAGAGACTTGAGATACTTGGTGGATGGGGGGTATCAATTGGAGAAAGTACAGGCAGTAGATCAGTTTGGGCAGGGGGTGCATGTGGAGACGGTATGTCTTTTGTCCAAACTAAAATCGACTCAGCATATTGAAGTTT
>JBJELF010000033.1:0-5566 GCA_051879015.1 Lachnospiraceae bacterium | reverse complement strand
GTTAAATAATTGACTTTAATATGCTTTGTGTGCTAAAATGATGCAGAATAATTTCTTTGCTTGGTTCCAAAATTGACATGCTCCGCGAGAGGGGTACTACCATATATATAAGCGAGAGAAATATTTGTATTATTTGCACAAATATCAGGAGTTTGATTATGAAAAAATTAGCATTAAGTGATGAAATTTTATTGAGTGTAGAGAAGCCAGCGCGCTACATTGGAAATGAAATGAATGCGTACAATAAGGACAAATCTCAAGTGGATGTGTCTTTTGTGATGTGTTTTCCTGACGTTTATGAGATTGGAATGTCCCATTTGGGAATTCAAATTTTGTATGATATGTTCAACAAGAGAGAGGATGTATACTGTGATCGTGTGTATTCTCCTTGGGTGGATTTAGACAAGATTATGCGGGAGAAAAATATTCCGCTGTTTGCGGTAGAGTCCCAAGAACCAGTGCGTTCCTTTGATTTTTTGGGTATTACGCTGCAGTATGAGATGTGTTATACCAATATTTTGCAGATATTGGATTTGAGTCATATTCCATTTCACAGTGAGGATAGAACGGAGCAAGACCCCATCGTTATCGGAGGTGGTCCCTGCAGTTATAATCCAGAGCCCATTGCGGCTTTTTTTGACTTGTTTTATATCGGTGAGGGTGAGACGCAGTATTACAGATTACTGGATTTATATAAAGAAAATCGGGCACAGGGCGGCAGTAGGAGAGAGTTTTTAGAGAAAGCGGCGCAGCTGCCGGGTATGTATGTGCCTATGTTTTATGATGTGGCTTATCAGGAAGATGGCACCATTGCATCCTTTCAAAAAAATAATTCGAATGTGCCAGACCGAATTCGTAAAGAGATTGTGACGGATGTGAGCGATACTTTTTATCCAGAGAATCCCCTAGTCTCCTATATGAAGGTGACACAGGATCGTGCCGTCCTAGAAATTCAGAGAGGCTGTATTCGAGGCTGTCGTTTTTGTCAGGCTGGTATGGTCTATCGTCCGGTACGTGAGCGTGATGTGGATTATTTGAAGCAGTTAGCAATTAAGATGCTGCAAAATACTGGTCAAGAGGAAATTACGTTGAGTTCCCTCAGCTCCAGCGATTATTCTAAGCTGAAGGAATTGATTGATTTTCTGATTGATGAATGCCGAGAGAGAAAAATTAATATTTCGTTGCCCTCTCTGCGTATTGACGCTTTTTCTTTGGATGTCATGGGTAAGGTTCAGGATGTGAAGAAATCCAGCTTGACCTTTGCTCCGGAGGCAGGCACTCAGCGTATGAGAAATGTCATCAATAAAGGTTTAACAGAGGAAGTGATTTTGCAGGGTGCGGGAATGGCCTTTGAGGGCGGATGGAATCGTGTGAAGTTGTATTTTATGTTGGGGCTGCCAACGGAAACGGAAGAGGATATGGTGGGAATTGCAGAGCTGGCTGAGAAGGTGGCGGAGCGTTATTACCAGATTCCAAAAGATCAGAGACATGGACGTGTTAGTGTCACTTCGAGTACCTCGTTCTTTGTACCAAAGCCGTTTACTCCGTTTCAGTGGGCTCCGATGTTGGAAAAAGAGGAGTATATTGGGCGTGCTCGCATTGTCAATCATGCTATGAAAGCGCAGTTAAATCATAGAAGTTTATCCTATGATTGGCATGAGGCTGATGTGACCGTGCTTGAAGGTGTATTTGCCCGTGGAGACAGAAGAGTGTCCAAAGTCATTGAGACAGCGTATGCAAAGGGATGTTTCTATGATGCTTGGTCTGAGTTTTTTCATTATGATAGATGGTTGGAAGCCTTTGATGAGTGTGGGGTGTCTATTGGATTTTACAATACTAGAGTGCGTGATTTGGACGAGATTTTACCTTGGGATTTCATTGATGCAGGTGTGACCAAGAACTTCTTGAAGCGCGAGTGGCAGAATGCAATGGCGGAGACAGTGACACCGAATTGCAAGGCAAAATGTTCGGGCTGTGGTGCCGCAAGATTTGGTGCGGGTGTTTGTTTTGAGCAGAGACCATAATGAGAGAGTGAAATGGAAACAGAAGGAGGTCTTGCGATGAAAATTAGAGTAAAATTTGCAAAAAAAGGTGTATTAAAATTTATTGGACATTTGGATGTCATGCGATTTTTTCAGAAAATCAATCGAAAGGCGGAGGTTGATATCAAGTATTCTGCTGGTTTTTCTCCTCATCAGATTATGTCCTTTGCTGCACCTTTAGGACTTGGTATGGAAAGTGAGGGAGAGTATGTGGATTTGGAGGTCAATTCCACGGGTTCTTCTGAGGCGATGATTGCTCGCCTAAATGCAGTAGTGACAGAAGGTTTGGAAATTTTGGATTGGAGATTGTTGCCGGACAATGCAAAAGTGGCTATGTCTATTGTGGCAGGAGCAGATTATCTGTTGACTTTCCGAGAAGGATATGAGCCGGAGAATAAAGAAGAATTCTTTGAAAAATTGAAGCGATTTATGACACAGAAGGAAATTGTGGTGGAGAAACAGACAAAAAAAAGCACTGCCATGGTAGATATTCGACCATTGATTTATTTGTTTGAGATTCGTGGAGAACAGATTTTTATGCAGCTGTCCACGGGAAGTGTCAGCAATCTGAAACCAGAGTTGGTGATGAGTTCTTTCTATGCAAGTTTAGGTCAGGAGATGAATCCCTTTACCTTCCAGATTTTACGTTTGGAAACTTATGCCAATGTGGGCACAGAGGAAGAACGGAAGTTGATTCCATTGGCTGAGATGGGTGAAAGAATCGAAGGCTAATTTTACTGGCTGAGATGGGTGAATAAATTGGATAACAAGTTAGAAAATGAATTAGAGAATAAACGGAGCCATAGAAATAAACGAATTATCGTAAAGAGAAAAAATCAATATGTGAGTGCCTGGTGGCAGGATGGTGAGATTGTACAATTAGATGTAGATTCGATGGAGGAAAAGAATCTTTCATTGGGAGATATCTATGTAGCTCGTGTCAAGGACATTGTACACAATATTCAGGCAGCCTTTTTGGATTTGGGTGATGGGAAGATGGCTTATTACTCATTAAAAGAAGGAGGAACGCCTATTTTGTGTCACTGTGCAAGAGAGGGGGCTTTGAACGTAGGTGATTCACTAGTGGTGCAGGTCACAAAGGAGGCTGTCAAAACAAAGTTTGCGGTGGCTGAAGGAAAACTAAATTTGACGGGACGTTATATGGTGCTTATCAATGAGCCCATGGGGATTTGTTTTTCTGGAAAAATTAAAGATACGGTCTGGAAAAAACAGATTCAGAGAGACCTTCAAACTTATCTGTTCAGTCATGGAATCTGGGGTGAGAGGCCGTCCTTTGGTTTTATTATCCGTACTAACGCCTATGAAGTAAACTTGGAAGCTATCTTTCAAGATTTGGAACAGTTATCCAGGCAGTATCAAAAGATTTGTCAGACAGCTCCCTACCGCAAAGTGGGCACATGTCTGAAAAAGTCTTCAAGGGATTATTTGATTTCTATTCGGGATTCGGCAAAAAATTTGGACGAGATTGTGACAGATGATGCAGAAATTTATGAAGAAATCAGTAATTTCATGCAAGAAAACAATATGCCGAATTTTTCAGTGCGTCTGTATGAGGATAAGCTGCTGCCACTGGAAAAATTATATTCTTTAGAGAAATGGATTGAGCAGGCACTGAGAGAGTATGTCTGGCTCAAATCGGGAGCCTATCTGGTGTTTCAGCCAACAGAGGCTTTGACGGTGGTTGATGTCAACACAGGTAAAATCACAGGAAATAGAGATATGGAAGAAACTTTTCTGAAAGTAAATCTGGAGGCTGTGAGGGAGATTGCAAGGCAGATTCGGCTGCGCAATTACTCAGGAATTATTTTGATTGACTTTATTAACATGAAGAAGGTGGAACATAGTCAGCTTTTGATGGAGCAGCTGACGGCAGCAGTGGAGTCAGATCCGGTCAAGACAGCAGTAGTAGATATGACAAAATTAGGATTGGTAGAGATTACTCGACAGAAAAAGCGTGCCCCATTGCATGAGGTAATAGTAAAATAAAATCAGAACAAGTGAAAAGGTTTGTGCGATTTTTCTTCCACCGGGGAGAAAAATCAGGGCACCAGACTTTCTATCGTAGGTCTTAGAAGATAGAAAGTCTGGTGTTTTTTCGGATAAATAAGAAAATAACATAGGGAGGTTAAAGATGAATAAAAATAATTGTAGGCAGGAATTTATAAAATATGCACTGTTAAATGTCGTTGGAATGGTTGGACTGTCTTGTTATATTTTGGCAGATACTTTTTTTATTGCTCAGGGATTAGGAACTAATGGATTAACTGCACTGAATTTGGCAATTCCAGTTTATAGCTTTATCTATGGAAGTGGTTTGATGCTGGGAATGGGAGGAGCGACGAAATATACTATTTATCGGGCTCAGGGAGAAACTCAAAAAGCAAATCAAATGTTTACCCATACGATTTTGTTAACATTTGGATTTGCAGTTGTCTTTGTGGTGATTGGATTAGTGGCAGCTGAGAAATTAACGAAACTTTTGGGAGCGGATGAAGAAGTTTTTGAAATGACTTATATTTATTTGAAAGTGATTTTGCTGTTTGCCCCGATGTTTTTGCTGAATAATGTGCTTTTGTGCTATGTGAGAAATGATGGAAATCCTAGATTGGCTACAATGGCTATGCTAGGGGGCAGTTTTTCCAATATTTTCTTTGATTATATTTTGATTTTTCCATGTAGATTGGGAATTTTTGGCGCAGTGCTGGCGACAGGCTTTGCACCAGTGGTTGGTATGGGTATTATGGCAAGTCACTTTATGAAAAAGAAGAATGGCTTTCATTTAGAACGCTGTCAATGGCATTTGGGAATGGTGAAAGAAAATCTTCTGTTGGGATTGCCGTCGTTGATTACAGAAATATCATCAGGTGTTGTGATTATTGTGTTTAATATTATTTTGCTCAATTTATCAGGAAATGTGGGTGTGGCAGCCTATGGAGTGGTAGCAAATTTGTCATTGGTAGTAATTTCTATTTTTAATGGTGTGGCGCAGGGAATGCAGCCTGTTGTCAGCCGTTCTTATGGCTTAGGGGAGCAGGAAACGAGCGGACGAGTACTGCGCTATGCCATTGTTACTGTACTAGGATTATCGTTATTCGTTTACGGAGGATTATACTTTGGAGCGAGTCCTGTTACAGCATTGTTTAATCATGAGGAAAATGTACAGCTGCAGCAAATTGCCGAAGTGGGTTTGAAATTGTATTTTATCGGAGCACCTTTTGCAGGTGTGAATGTGGTACTTTCTATGTATTTTATGGCGATGGAGAGGGCAGTACCTGCTCAGATTATTTCTTTGGCAAGAGGACTTGTGGTGATTATACCGATAGCGCTGGTGTTGTCATGGCTGTGGAAGATTGTAGGAGTGTGGCTGACATTTCCTGTTACAGAGTTTATCGTAATGCTCCTGGGAGCTTGCTTGCTGCGTGACAAAAAAAAGATGATATAAAATTGTGTAAATCTCTAACGTAAATTTACTTGCATAAACGAGCAGATATGTTAAAATGAAC
>JBJELF010000032.1:0-25184 GCA_051879015.1 Lachnospiraceae bacterium | reverse complement strand
GATCCGAGAAATTCTTTAAATCAAAATAACGGCGAAACTTTCCTGTGGCGATACCTGTATAGGCAACTCCTTCTTTTTCCATTAAACTTTTTTCGATGCCATCATAAGAACCGATATAATGCACATCAAATCCTGCTTCACGCAGCTTCGGAAGCAGTGCAATATTCGGGGTGACATGACCTGCTGTGCCACCACCCGTCAATACTATTTTTTTCATAATTATCAATCTCCATTCTGCCATCCTTAGCCAACGGATGTCACAAACAGTTGCAACAACTTACAGCTAAACTACTTATGCAATGGAACTTTTATACTGTTTCAATGCCCTCGCCAACTGATCTGGACATGAAGTACCTCTGCCATTGCAGTTGATACCATCAATGCGTCGAATTGCCTCGTCAACATCCATGCCCTCAATCAAGGCAGCTACACCCTGTGTATTTCCATTACATCCGCCAATAAACTTTACATTTGTTACTTTGTTATCTACTACATCAAATTCAATTGCTCTCGAGCAAGTACCCTTCGTGATATATCTCATCCTATTCTTAATCTCCTTTTATACTTGATGATACCTCGCCTGCAAGGTATGTACGTTTACATATTACTTATAAAGCAGCATGAATTGTCTCTGCGGTCTCTACTGCATCCTCATCTTTTCCAGGAACCCATGACACCATCTCTGGTCCATCGGTATAGCGCGGAATAACATGTACATGAAAGTGCATAACAGTCTGTCCCGCTGCGCTTCCATTATTCTGTACCAGGTTAAATCCTGCACAGCCCAAACCTTTTTTCTGTGCCATACCAATCTTCGCAGCTAAAGGAAGTACCTTGGCGGCCACATCCACTGGAAGCTCAGTTACATCCTTTGCATGGCATTTTGGCAAAATCAAGGCATGACCCTTAGATGCCGGACCCAAATCCAAAATTACGCGAAAGGTTTCATCTTCATACACGGTAGCAGAAGGAATTTCTCCTGCTGCAATTTTACAAAAAATACAAGAATCCATAATCTACTCCTTTCTATTGACTTCATAACTGTTTTATTTCAAGCGAATAGACAAAATGATTTATCCAGTATGCTTTTACACAGTTATTTGTTATGACACCAGATTCAAAAGGTCATGCATTTCATGTTTACCTGGAAAAGCATAACTTTTAGATCACGAGAGCACAATGTGCTCAGCAATCCGTAGGTGCCACGGGGTCAAAAGGCATTTTGACCTCAACATCTTGTTATGTATGACTTGATTATAACATATGTAACCAATAATTGTCACCTAAAAAAATTTTTCGCACAATATTCCATTTTTCCTGAAAGATACCTTTCTTTTGCCTGTTTACTACAAACTCTTTGCAAACTACACCAATTCCAGTCGAACATATTTATTTGTCTTTTCCTAATTCCTATGTTATATTAATTCATCAGTAACTATTCTATCAGCGTTACCGCAGGATGTTTGAGATACCAAACATTCATGCCAACTCCGCAGGCACTAACATTCTATAAAATAGGAGGATTTCTATGGCTATCGCAGATCTCAACGTACTTTGTGGAATTTCCCATGAATTAAATGATACTTTAATTTTAATGAATCATTCACTTGAACGTTTGGAACATACATATCCCGAACTTCAATGCTATCAATACTGGAAAGATACCAAAGATAATTACGGATATATGAAATCCTTGGCTGCTCGACTAGCCACATGGCAGCAAGCGGCTGGTTACAACCGAGTTCCCATCAACATTGAGCAGTTGCTTCGCACTATATACCAAACTTGCACTTCCCTTCCGGAATCTGACAACAAACGTATCATTTATTGTTGTCATCGAAATATTCCAATCATCTACGCTGTGAAAAAACAATTAAAAAATGCTATCTTTTCTCTACTCTATTGTCGACTTAAGAAATCTCCCGAAAACACTTGTCTTCGCATTGATTTAAACCATGTCAATCATCAAATTATTTTGCGTGTCATGGACGAAGGTGAACTGCCATCCCCCCAAGATATCGATATTCAAATGGAGGATGCCATTTTTCAGATGAACGAGATGGCAAAACAGCATGACGGAAACTTTTTTTATGAGATATCCCCCCATGGAGGATGTGTATGCATTTTGACTTTACAAGTGGAGAATGAAGACGAAGAAGTGCTATAAGATATCCTACATGAAATAGTCAGAAAAACCGCCATTCCTCTAGTGTGCTTCCTATCAAGACAGATAAGAGACATATCACACAAAAGAATGACGGTTTTTTGATTTTACAACAGTTTCATTAAAGGATTATTGTTATAAATCAGCTGCAGAAAGATACTATCACTAATCTGAGCCATACAGCTTTGTCCAAAACTTGTAGTGCTGAAAGCCGACAGCACCAAAGAAAGACACCACAGCATTAACAATGCCTCCACCAATGCCACTGCCACGCCGGCTAGTCCATTTACTTGATGAATCAAAGGAAGGGAGGTTATCGCATCAGACACAAGCAACAGCGCCCAGATGATAATTTTAATGATAATAAATAAGATAGAAAAAGAAATACATGAAACGATAACATTTGCAACCATCTTATTCACATAATCAATAAAATTATCCACCTCCAACGCCTTGTACTGCTCTTCTGTATTATTTTTTCTCAGCAGCTTAAGCCAACTCTTTGGAAGGGACAGACCGTCCAATGCCTGATTCTCTGCTTCTTTTAATTCTTCTTTTTGCTGTTTTTCCCAATCATCTAGCGTCTTTTGCAGTTCTTCCTCCAAGGGCTCGCCAAGATATTGCGCTACACCCGATTCCACTGCCTGTCTCACTGGCGTATAAGTTTCCAAAAAGTTACTCACATAAGGACTCAAAATATAAGCTAACACAAGAGTTACAATCGTTCCCACTAAAGACAACAACATTCTCACTGCTCCTGTCATATAGCCTCGAATCAACATCACCAACAAGTAGACTACCACAACAATCAACAATATATTCATTCTAGATTCTCCTTCCAATCTACTTTCTCCAAGTCTTCTTTTTTCAAAATCAGTCGATGTTCCTTGTCATAGCGTACAAAGAAAATATCCTTGACGGTTCGCATAAACCCGCTTTTCTCAGAATATTGAATCACTTCATCAATATATTGCTCTACTTCTTTCTCTGGATGTTCTTTATCGGACAATAAAATTCTTTTAATGACTCTATCTAATACCAAAAGTGCATCTTCACGAAAGACATAATCCCTCTGGTCCGCATACTTTTGCCCATAATCCAACAAAGAATCTTCATCATATACAACTGCGGTTTCCACCTGACTAATCTTTGATGTCATATTAGGGTATCGTCTTAAAAATCGCTCCAATCGCTCTGGATAGTCCACGAATACTATCAGAATATTCTGCTGCATCAAATCAAACAACTCTTTCATGCGAGCATCCGCCAACTCTCCTGCTGACTCCAAAATCATAGCCTTTCCTAAAAATTCTTCACTTTTCTTAGCGATACCATAAATATTAAGCTGCATCCCCGTAGTACGCATAATCTCAGAAGGATAACCCTCTGTAGGATGTTCCTGCGAAAGTTCTCTGATTCGTTTCACTGCATAATCATAACCCTTCTCAGGCACAGAGCAACGAACAGCCAAATGCCAAGCCCGTCCTTCCAACACAATCTCCCTCGTATTTATCAGCAAATCATTAGAAACTTTTGGGAAAATTTCTTCTGTCTTCGCTGTTTTATCGTCCTCAGCTTGATTTCTCTCTTCGCTTAATGCCTCTTCCTCTATATTTTTACTTTCTTCCTCTTCTTTAGGAAGCATATCCGAAATATTGTCAGGCATTTGCTCAGACTCCCTGTTCATCCATACTTCCTGCTTTAAATTTTCTTTTGCCTGCTGAATTCGCTGGTATATCTTCTCTGATGATTGAGCCTTACTGCGGAAGGATGGTATCTTAATCGTAAATTCTTTTGTAGGCGAAACTTCTTCAGCAGAAGTGTCCTTATCGGCTGAAAGGTTTTCTACAAGAGAATCCTCCTTCTCGATCATTTCTGGCTTAATTGTTGGCACCTCCACTTGAGAAGCTACAATTCCTCGAGCAGCCAATCTGGCTGCTTCTTCTTCCTGCTGACGACGATTAGTCAATACCTGAATATCCTCTGGACTGCGGTATTCCAACTCTACCTGACGCAATCGAGCCTGAAATTTAGTCTTGTTATCTCGTTTTTCAATCTGTTCTTCTGTCAGCTCTGCAAATTGAGATTTTAACTCAATAGCCTTGTCTACATACTCTCCCACACTAAACCAGAGAATCACGTAATCACACATATCTACGCATTCTTCTATTTGATTATTTTCCGCATACAGTTTCGCCAGCTCATAGCTCCACTGTTCATCAAGATTTTCCTCCAGATATTGCTTTAAAATAGGAATCAAAGTTTCTGGCGTTTTCTTTTTTAAACGCCCCAAACGATACCTTAAAATCAGAGTCTCCGAATCATTAAAGGAACGTCGCTCGTACTCTTCCATATATTCTTCTGCTCTCTCGATATTTTCCGTATCTAAGGCTAAATTTAACATCTGATACAGAATGCGCTTTCCCACTGGTACACAATCATAAGCAAACTCCAGACATCGAAATGCTTCGTCAAATTTCCCATTTACCTTATAAATATCAGAGGCAATAACCAAATCTCTGACATTTTTTACTGTTGACCAGTCTATTTCATTGCATAGAGTCATAGCCTGAAAAAAATCTTTCTTTTCAAAAAGTGTTTTTATCAGCTCCAACTTTGTCTTCCGCATTTGCTTCGTCATGTTCTCCTCCCGCCTACAAAGTAACTCTGCCCTCTAATGCCCGCAGCAAAGTTACCTCATCAATATACTCCAAATCTCCGCCAACTGGCACACCGCTGGCAATGCGCGTCACCTTAATCCCCGTCGGTTTAATCAACTTACTGATATACATAGCAGTGGTCTCACCTTCTAAACTGGAATTGGTGGCAATAATTACTTCATTGACATCACCTTGCAGTCGCTGCATCAATTCTTTCAAACGAATATCATTTGGCCCAATACCCAACATAGGTGAAATAGCTCCATGCAGCACATGATAAACGCCCTCATAGCGACCCGTCTTCTCATAAGCCGCCAAGTCTCGTGTATTTTCTACCACCATAATGGTTCTATGGTCTCTCTTTGGGCTGGAACAAATTGGACACAATTCCTGATCCGTCAAGGTACAGCACTGTTTGCAATAGCGAATATTTTTTCTTGCACTGACGATAGTACCTGCCAGACGTTCTGCCTGCTCTACTGGCATATTGATAATATGAAAGGCCAAACGCTGCGCAGACTTGTTTCCAATACCTGGCAGCAGCGAAAGTTCCTCAATCAGTTTTGTCACCTGACTACTGTAATAATCCATAATCACCCTCTTAGAATAATCCGAGATTTCCCAAACCGCCTGTCAATGCAGCCATGTTTGCATTAGCAGCCTCATCGACCTTTCTCAATGCCTCATTGGTTGCCGCAACAATTAAATCCTGCAGCATCTCGATGTCATCTGGGTCAACAACCTCCTCAGCTAACTTGACACTCATGACTTCTCTCTTTCCAGAAATACTCACCTCAACCGCATTGCCGCCAGCAGTGGCAGTGAATACTTTCTCTTCTAACTCTTTCTGCTGCTCTTCCATTTTCTTCTGCATGCGCTGTGCCTGCTTCATCATATTATTCATATTGCCTGGCATTCCGCCAGCAAATCCGCCTCTCTTTGCCATTGTTATATCCTCCTAATTTTTTTCTCTCTTATCATACACGAAATTTAATTATTCGTAAATATATTTTTCCAGAACAGCTAAAGAAATAGTATCAAACAAACCCAATATCCATATTAATACCGGGAATACTGATACTATCTTCAGACAGTTCCTGCACACCCTCAATTCCCAAATCACTGGATGGCACTGGATTAGCCCTATGTGCCTCCCGAGCCAACTGAAAACAAATATCAAATTTACGATGATACCGCTCCTCCAACACTCGACAGATATCTTCTAGCTTATCATCAGAGGTTTTCATAATTCTATAATGCAGTTCATCCTCAAACAAAACACTCACTTTACCTGTTGCACGGTCAAAACCAATATAGGTATCCTGCATGCAGCTGCGATACATTGGAAACAATCCCTGCAAAATGGATTTCCAATCCCTTTTCAACTGCATATAATCTTCATATTGAGCTGGAGATACCTGTACATCATCCAAAGATTGTGCAGCAGCTTCCTCTTCTTTTAAGGAAGCTTGGACACGCGAAAAATTTTTATTCTCTCCTGATTGGATTGTCACCACACCACCTGCCAGTTGGCTCTCCAAATCACTGATACGCTGCGCCAGACTTTCGATATCCTGCTCCATCTCAGGTTTCATTAGCTTAATCAACGCTACTTCAATCAGTACTCGCTTCGCACTAGCATATCGAATTTGATTGGACAGTTCACTCAACACTCGAATATAGCGCAGTAAAGTCTCCAATGCCAGCATTTTTGACTCTTCCTTCAACGCCATCAGATTATCTCTGGACATATCCAGAACATTTTCTGCCTTGTCCGCTGTCTGTACCAGCAAAATACTTCGCAGATACCAGATAAAATCAGTGACAAATTGATTTAAATCTCGGCCTTGAGCAAAAACTTCATCTAACTGCTGGACACAGCCTGCGACATTTTTATCCAAAACACATCGCAGTACTTTGCTGAATACGCTGGTATCCACTGCACCCAAAACTTCCAATGCTTTCTCGTAAGTTAATCTCTCTCCATAATAGAAGGAAATACATTGTTCCAACAAACTCAGCGCATCACGCATAGAGCCATCCGCTGTACGTGCAATATAGGCCAAAGCTTCTTCTTCTGCCTTCACACCTTCCTCATCCACCAAAAATCGCAGCTGCTGTTCAATCGTCTGATTAGCAATACGTCGAAAATCATATCGCTGACATCTTGAAAGTACTGTAATAGGAATTTTCTGCACTTCTGTCGTCGCCAAAATGAAAATAACATATGCCGGAGGCTCTTCCAATGTCTTCAACAAGGCATTGAAAGCTCCTGTAGACAGCATATGTACCTCATCTATAATATAAACACGGTATTTTCCCTCTGTTGGAGAGTATCGCACTTCATCTCGAATTTCACGAATATTGTCCACACCATTGTTGGAAGCCGCATCTATCTCCACCACATTGACTGAGGCACCTGACTTAATGGACTGACAGAGCGCACACTGATTGCATGGGCTGCCGTCAACTGTGTGCTCACAGTTGACGGCGCGCGCAAAAATTTTTGCCAACGTGGTCTTTCCCGTTCCACGGGTGCCGCAAAAAAGATAGGCATGACCAATTCGATTGGATAATATTTGATTTCTTAAAGTTTTTACAATGTGATCCTGACCGCGCACATCCTCGAACTTCTCGGGACGCCATTTACGGTATAATGCCGTATAACTCATTCGCTTTAATCTCCAAAATTAATTCCGATTAGCTTTGCTTCCTGAATCAAGCTGCAGTCCGGCTCTACTTTCTTGAGTTTTCCTGCCACATCACTCAACGGAATTTTTGTAATCTCATTATTTTTAATACCAACAAGATAACCAAACTCGCCCTGATCAATCATTTTACCTGCCGCTGCGCCCAGTCTCGTGGAGAGTACTCGGTCATAAGCACATGGACCGCCACCTCTCTGGGTATGTCCCGGCACGGTGACACGCACTTCCTGACCCGTAGCTGCTGCGATCTGTGCACCTACCTCATAGGCGATGGATGGATACTGTCGGCTTGCCACCTTCTTTTTGTAATCTTTCTTGGAAAGGGCTGCATCTTCCTTGGAGATAGCCCCCTCTGCCACTGCGACGATAGAAAATCTCTTACCCTCTGCAGTACGCCTATCTAAAGCTGCCGCAATACTGTTGATATCATACGGAATTTCTGGCAAAAGAATGATATCCGCACCCCCTGCAATACCGGCATGAAGTGTGAGCCAGCCAACCTTATGTCCCATAATCTCTACAATAAATACTCGTCCATGAGAGGCTGCTGTGGTATGAATACAGTCAATAGCATTGGTAGCAATATCTACTGCACTTTGAAAACCAAATGTCATGTCTGTTCCCCACAAATCATTGTCGATGGTTTTTGGCAATCCAATGACATTTAATCCTTCCTCACTCAAAAGATTAGCTGTTTTCTGACTGCCATTTCCACCTAACACAACCAAGCAATCCAATCTCAGCTTATAATAGGTATCCTTCATCGCCGCTACCTTGTCCATTCCCTCTGGAGTCGGCACGCGCATCAGTTTAAATGGCTGTCTGGAAGTACCCAAAATAGTGCCGCCCTCTGTCAAAATTCCAGCGAAGTCTCTCGGCTTCATAATGCGGAAATCCTTGTACATCAATCCCTTATAACCCTCTGAGAATCCATAGATTTCTACTTCATCACCATACATATTGTAGAGACTTTTTGCAACGCCGCGCATCGTTGCATTTAAACTTTGACAATCTCCGCCACTAGTCAACATACCGATTCGTTTCATGCAGTTACCATCCTTTCGTTTTATAAAATTAACTGAGTAATTACAAGTTTTCTTTATTATACAAAAAAGGAGTCAGCTTTGCAATAACTGACTCCCGTTTTTTGCTCTGTTTTTCTTTTCCGTGCATCCAGCTTCGACTAGCTTCTACAAACGTTACTCCTGTAGTTAACTCAACCCAGGCACCCTCACGTCACCCAGAAGTTCTCACTTAGTGCTGCTTCATTCCTGACCTGACACGGTTCATGAGTTTCTGCCGCGTAAGACCCAGATCTCAACGCCACTTTCAGAAGGCAGCTTCACAAAAGATAGCCTCAGACGTGGATATCACCCCTGCTATAGCGGATTTCAGGTACAAGGCGCCGCTACCTCCCCGGCTGCACGGTTGTTTAACTATAACATATTCACCAAAGAATTGTCAAGAAGTTTTTTCCTACAAAAATGTAAATATTGCAACTGCAAATTTAACTTCATCCCCTGTTTTCAGCAGAATCTTTTCTTCTTTCTCTATTTTTCGCTGGTTGACCCAGGTACCATTGGTTGAACCATTATCATAGAGATAAACCAATTCTCCCTCTCTCTCCAACCTTGCATGGACACGACTTACCGTCGAAAGAGGCAGAACTGCCTGACATTGACTACTGTCCTTACCAATCAAAAAAGGATATGTATTAATCGTAAAAGAATCATACTGAGAAGCTTCACGGCTCAACAATTGATGGGACTTTTGACTTTGAACTTCAAGTACGGTTGTCTCCATGAGAGCTGATGTTTCATCCGGATAAACTTCAATAAAATCCTGTTCTTCCTCTATCTCACCAATCAGATTTTCTTGAAATTCTTCTGGCTCCACTCTTTCTGATTTTTCTACTCGAACTCTCTGACCCACCGAGTTTTGTTCTTGTATTTCGTTTTCTGCTCCCCCTCGAATTCTCTGCCTCCCAAAGCTTG
Source organism: Lachnospiraceae bacterium (assembly GCA_051879015.1). Classification (GTDB taxonomy): domain Bacteria; phylum Bacillota; class Clostridia; order Lachnospirales; family Lachnospiraceae; genus JBJELF01. Next base: position 15,658 of record JBJELF010000032.1, on the reverse strand, counting down.
TTTCTTGCTTTTCATTTTCTGCTGCTTGTTTATCTAATTTTTTATGTCTAAGATAAATAATTCCCAGCAAAATTCCCACTGCAAGGCTGAAAACTCCCAGAAATCTCCCTAACAAAATCTTTAACATTCTTCTTGCTCCCAAGAGGCTCCATAGCGTCGGATTTAGTAGACCTTCTCCCCAAAGAAATAAAATGCTGCATATTGAAATTACACTTGCCGCAGCCAGCACTTTTATCCATAAAATTGATTTTCCCTGATTTTTTTCTAACTTTGAATCACATTGTTCATTAGAATATGATTTCAATTTTTTTGCATTAAAAAAAGAAGGCTCTTTGATTTCTTCTAAGACCATGGATTCCTGCGGGATGTTCTCTTTCATCCCTTCCTCTTTTGAGACTTCCCTCAACGCTAATAACACATCTTCCAATCGAAAATGATCCCGAATCACTACATTAAAAATACGATAGGCCATTTTCATACTAATTTCGTCTTCATGATTGACTCGCTTCATAATATATTGAATTAAATTTTGCAGCCCCTCTTGAAAACAAATATTCTGATATCCCTCTGGTGCAAAACAAAACAAGGCATTCTGAGTTGCCTCATTCCAATAAATATACTCTGGGTCTAAAACTAAACGATTCTCATCCAGCAAATAACTTTCCAGCACCGATATTACATGCTGCAATTCATAGAAAAAAATTTGAATCTGTTTTCCTTCTATTTTTGCACTCTGATATTTTCCCTTTAGAGAAATCAGAGAAGAAACTTCATAATAAAAATCAGTGGAAGTATTCAGCTGATGTGCCTCTACTTTCAACAAATTTTCCAATGGATTCACCAGAATCATCTGCATTTGATAATCCATCTGCTGTTTTTCCAGAATAAAATAACTGTGATTAGCGCTTTCTATATAATTAATATCTCCTTTTCTGCCCAACTGTACCACTATGACAAACGCACCTTCCTTTCCTGTACCTGATACTCAACCGTCCAATTAAAAAACGGAAATACACATTTTACCTCGCAAACTAAATTAACCTGAGAATTTTTTTGAGTGACACTACAGCTTCCAATCTCCGCAATCAACATTGCCTCTTCAAATTCCTGCTTCCACATATTGATTTCTTCTTCCAAATTCTCTTCTTTTTCCTGATCTAGGGCTCTCACATAAGCATTTACTTTCATACGGCAAAATTGTTTGAGCACAAAACGATCTCGTTCTAACAATCCCAGATATAAAAATAGAAACAGCATACCTAAGACTATTCCCCATAGAAGCGCTAACTCTATCGTCATACTTCCCTGCTCATTTATCGATTTTGACAACGGCTGCATTCAGCAAGTCCCTCCACTTCTTCTAATTCTACACAATGAATCTTGCGAGTCAGTGTATAACAATTCAATGTACTATGCCAGGCAGTTCCCTCCCGCGTAACATATACAACTTGACCATGAGTCTGCCCGCCGCAAATTCCGCATGGAGCATAGCTTTTTTCTGCTTCTTTATATTCCACACCACTCACATCAAGCTGCAGATAAGAGCAGTCCAAATATGTATGATACACACTTCCCTGTTCTGTAACATACACATAATGTTTTTCCTCCTCACTTCCCTCTTTCCCATTATTGATACGCTGTTCATATTTTTGCATACAGGAAATTGTAATAGGTACAGATGGAATCTTTACTTTATAATAAACTCGAAGCTGAAGACAATCATTGGAAGTCACATTCCCAAGCAGCCATACACCATCTTTTCCACCATCAATCCATGAAGAATCCAACCAATCCTCATCAACTGATTTTTTAAACCAATAACGATATTTTACAAAATCTACAATATAATTTGTACTGCCACAGATACAGCCCTGCTGACATACATTTCTCATCCCCTCCTGCACATGCAGTTGAATTTCCATTAACCAAAATATAGAATGAATTGTCAACATGACAAAGCAAAAAACTGGAATAATCAATGCACTCTCAACAGTAATACTCCCTTCTTGTTTCATTTTAATGCCTTTCATGAATCTACCTTTTGTATTGCTATTCAGCCAGTAAACATAGGTCTATCTGACTGAATAGCGATGTATATTTAAGGTACGAAAAATCGAAAGAAGCTGCCATCAACTGCCTGGAGAGCTTTCTTATTTTTTTATTGATTGATAATATTGATAGCTTGCACTTTTTTTCCAACTATAATTTTCCGTACGCATAAATTGACAAAACCTCGGTACTGCTGTACTCTCACTCTCGATCGAAATAGAAAAAATACAATTTTGAATATAAAATGCAGGAACAGTACAACGAACTTGATTTTGTATGACGTCCATAATATGTAAAGTCAACTCATCAGAATTGTATAGACACAATAACAACGTCAAATATTCTTTATAGCTCATTCCCTCAGACTCTTCTGTTTTCTCCGTCTTTTCTTCCTTCAAACCTTTTCCTATGACGGTCTTCAAAGCATCGGATAAAGTTAGTTTCCATTCACTCTCTTTCTTATGAATCGGTACTTTTTCTCCCTTCAGTAAATCAGAGATATCCACAACCGCTTCACCGCATGCCCACCCAGTCTCTATCAACAATACAACCGCCTCATATGCTGGAGCAAGCACTGGAAAAAATATTGTGACTGTAGCTGCCAAAGCCTTTGCTTCATTTACTCTTGTTGCAGATGATTGGATTGAAAACAAATTTAGTGCTGTTCTCAAAATCAACAAACGATTGACTACAGCAGATAAATTTGCTTTATCTGAATCCTTTCCATATAAAATATATTCAATTTGATATGCGATTCCCTTCTGCTCCTCTGGCTGTATATTTTCTTTACTTAATTCCTTTGATTCATCAAGTCCCTCTGACTTATCCAATTTTTCCTCTTCCGAACTCAATGAATCTGTAAAACAGGTAAACTTATCACAAATATATTGATTTAAAAAAGCAAACTGCTCTATTTTATCCTGCATAGAAAAAGACCTATCATAGCTATCCTGCAATAACTCTGACGGAAGAGATTCTTTCATAATCGTTGCCTCCGACAAAACAACATTTTCTGGTATCATCAGCCGCAATACTCTCTCAGCCAGCCAAGAAATCTGCTCAGCAGAATCACTCTCTACATTTATCATCTTCATAGGCATCAAGCGAATTACATTTTGTATATCAGTATTCTCTTCCTCCACCTCTAAGTGATACTCTCCTTGAAAATCATCCAGGTATTCTGAATTGTTGGAATCTTCAAAATCGTCAACATGATCTAAGTTATCGAAATCGATGCCTTCCCATAATTGAGAATCTTGTTGATAAATATCCTCCGCCTCATCCAGTTTTGTCTGATATTCTGTCTCCACATCAAAAATTGTTTGATGTTTCATCCAAAAGTTAATTTGTCCCAGCCAGCTGTTCTCCTGCATTGATTCTAAAATGGCATTCTGAAACACTTCTGCATCTAAGGCACTCTGAATCTCCACTATCTGAGCGCTTGTTGTTTCTACTTGAAAAAAATCCATTCCCGCTATTCTATCGACCGTCTTATTGGCATAGTTTAGAAAATTCTGTTCTGCTATTCCTAACTGAGATTGTGCAGAACCATATCCAGTATCCAATAAATATAAATCATATGATTCATATACTTCTCTGCTCCATTCCGCCATCACAGAATCCACACCGACATTGGTCTGCTCCTGCGCTGCCCATTCCAATCCATAAAGCCGCGCTGACTCCAACAAAACAAAATAAAATCCAAGGTACACCACTAACATGAGACTTAAAAAGACGGTAATACTTCCCTGCTTTTTTTTCTCATTTTCCATAAATGTCTCTTGCATTACTATTGATTTTTTCAAAAATTGTGTTAAGTAACTCCTGAATCTGATTTTTGAACAGCAAAACAAATGCAATCAATACCACAATAATCAACACCATCTCTAATGTGCCAAATCCCTCTTCATCTTCCCAAATTGTCTTTTGATTCATATTCTAAAAACCTCCTTTTTTAAAAAGACATAAATGCCGGTACCATCAACACGACAAGCACAATTCCTAACATGAAAAACATCGGAATTAACATGGTTGTTTCCAGCATTTCACCCTTCTTTAGGGCTTCATTTTTACGTTCTTCCAAAGCTCTCATTGCCTCTTCTTCCAGCAAATTTTCCATATTCAGGCTGCCTTGTTTTAATCCCTGCTCCAACAAATGAGAAAAACGCATATAGCGATAACTTTTGCAGCGCTGTCCAAATTGATGATAAGCTTGGCTTTCACTGACACCATTTCCCAACTGCATCAAAGTCAACTTCATCTCTTCATAAGCATATTTCATCTCATATCCTTTTTCTCTATCCGTCTCATAATTGACAACAACCTGACGCCATGCACCTCGAACTGTCATACCGCCAGAAAGCAGCATAGCCATTACCGTCACAATATGACAATAATCTCGATTCATCTGCTCGGTTCTTTTCTTATAAACTTCCTCTAGCTGTTTACTCTGCAGTACAAATAACATTCCCGCCAATATTGGTAACAGCACAGCTACTATCTGCCAGGTATAATCCGAAACTGGACTCCATTGAAGAGTAATTCCTTCAATCTCTTCTGGAAGTATGATTACCTCTCCTTCAGACTCATTCTGAGCCAGAATCGAATTTTCAATCTGCTTCTGAAGCCAATTCCAATTCTTCTCCTCTGGAAATAACTGCATAGACAGCTGATAAATTGCCTTCTGTGTCTGATAGCTTAAAGTGACTTCCATAGTTGCCACTACTCCACTCTCCGGAATCGTCTCCGCTACAATCTGTCCTCTATCATTTATCCACTCCGGAGACAGACTTTTCCAGACTGCCTTCACTCCTGCAGAATCTTCCGTTGGCAAATCCAAATTGCCTCGGACTTCGTCAAAACTACTATTTTCATTTAAAATTTCACTGCATAAATTTTGAAATGCATCATCTAATAAGACTTGAACCTGCTCTTCATCTGGTTTCTGTTCCTCTATATTGACTGTAATCTTTTCTGTCTGTTCACCATAATCTACTTGAACTTCTACTTTACTGCTGCCTTCTTGAAATTCTGGCCTTATCAACTCATTACGGGACAAACTCACCAAATCATTATTTTGTACAGAGCCAAAAAAACCTAACAAAGAACCACTAAGCAGAACTCCCCACACTAGGCTCCATCTATTTTGATTTCTTTCTCTCCATTTATCCTCTACTGACTCAGAAGGATAAAGCGCCTTTAATGTGTTAATCTCTTTTTTCTTTCCTGTCTGGTACCATGACATTCGACTTTTATTTAAAAGCACATTAGTCCAGTCTCCCAGCCAGTTCCCGACTGCTTCCAAAAAATTTTTTTTTCGGTACTCCGGCTTTATTCTGGCAAAAATCGCCAATCCCAGAAGCAATACTATATTTCCCACAAATATTCCCGTCATTTTGAAATCCCTATACCTTTACATTGACCATCCGCTCTCCCAAAATCCATGCACTCACATAAACACACAGACAAATAGTCATGATGATTTTACCTATCCAAGTTGTGTACATAACCTGAATCATATCTGCGCCAAACAAACTCATATACAGCAAAATGAAAATCGGTACTACACACATCACACGCATCTCTAACTTTTTTCCCTGTATCATAGTTTGAATTTCTTCTTCGGTCGCAATACTGGTCGTAATTTGATGAATCACATGAGTAGAAATCTCCGACAACTTTCCGCCTCTGCGGCGCACCAATCCAAAGATATGAGAAAAAATTTCAGCTTCCTCCAAATTACTATTTTGGGCAAATTCACACCATACCTCCTCAGCACTGCGATTGATAGAAATACCTCCATTCATCATATGAAAAGCCTCTACTATCTCACAGTCTTCACGAAACAGTGTTCTTAGTTCCTTTTCTGTATAAATCATAGCTCGCTCAATCGAACTTCCAGCCTGAATCCAGCCCTCTAAAATCTGCAAGGCATCCCGCAACTCTACTCGCAGCTGCCGCTTTCTCTTTTCCTCTCTTTTTTTCTTGGCATAATTCCAATAAATGGGGAAACCTGCCATTCCCAACAAAGCAGGAAAAAGATGATGATAAAATGTCATAGACAACACAAAACAAATCCCAAGCCATTTGACACTATTTTGTATCTTAGCTAAATTCAGGTAACGTGAGTCCGGCTGCTTCGAGCTGCTCTCGGCGAGCCAACTCTTTTTTCGTAAAGACCATTTTCCCAATCACTCTTCCCTCCATTTCTCCAGTCTCATGAAACTCAAATAAGTTTTCCGTAACAATCTCTCCATTCTGTATTCCCATCACCTGCTGTATCTGCAATACTTTTCGACTTCCGTCCCTCAGTCTTCCTACATGAACTAAAATATCAATAGAAGAGGCAATCTGTCTTCTGACTGCAGATATCGGCAATTCTATTCCCATACAAACCATCATCTCAATGCGTTGCAGCATATCGACGGGATTATTTCCATGACCGGTACTCATAGAACCAGCATGTCCTGTGCTCATGGCCTGAAGCATATCTAATGCCTCACCGCCTCGAACTTCTCCTACAATAATACGGCTTGGCTTCATGCGAAGTGCTGTTCGAATTAAATCACGAATACTGACCTGCAAACTTTGATCTCTTACATCCATTCTCGCTTCCAATCGTACCAAATTGGGTAAAAACGGAAGCTGCAGTTCTGCCGAATCTTCAATGGTAATGATTCGTTCCTCCTTCGGAATATAGCCAGCTAATGCCTCCAAGAATGTGGTCTTGCCTGAACTGGTACCTCCACTGATGAACATATTATATCCTGCTTTCACTAAAACACTTAGATACTCAGCAGCTTCCCGGCTGATGGTTCCCCATGCAACAAGTTGATCCATACTGATTGGTGTCTGAGGAAACATACGAATGGTGACCGCTGGACCATTGATCGCAATATTTTGCAGTACAATATTTACCCTTGCCCCATTTTCCAATCTGGCATCTGCAATGGGCATGGACTCATTGACGCGGCGATTGACCTTACCCACAATACTTTGAATCACATCATTTAGCTTATCCGGTGACGAAAAACATTTTCCGCTGTCACTCATATGTCCATGTTTTTCAATGAAAATATGATTCGGTCCATTGACCATAATTTCTGTAATTTCTTCATCGTCCAACAATTCACTGAGCACATCCAATCGACGCAGTGAATCAAACAATCTCCTGCAAAGATAACTTTTCAGCTCAAGTGAAATATAAGTTTTACGGCTTTCCTGTACCACTGTCTGTTCAATGATATTCTTTAATTCTTCATCGGAAAGATCTCCCTGCACTTCAATCTGGTTCAGCACTCTCTGTTTCAACATATCGAATAGAGCTTCCTCCTCGATTGTCATCACCCCCTTTTATTGTTTGAGCAAATTTCTTACATAATCGCCTAATTCTCCCCATAAGAGTTGTTCTACGTAGAGCTGCTTCTGATCAAAACAATGATAGTAGGGCAAAATAATTTTTTGAATTTTTTCCAACACCACTTCATATCCTTTTGATCTCATTGTCTCTTCAAACTCCTCCATACGGCACATCGAAACAGGATCTTCCTTGATGGGCATATAGATTAAATGACACAAGGGCAACAATAATTCAGGTCTGCCAAACCCTTCTCCCATATCAAACACAATGGTATCATAGCATCCTGCATCCATCAGCGTATGAAGGCACTCTAAAAAGATATTCCTATCCATACTCCATAAATCTTCACTGCATCGCACTGGTGGAATATAATCCATCTGACCCACCGTACAGACAATGCTTGTCAACTTATTTTCCAATGAGCCCTGCTGCTGATAAAAAACTGCGTCTGATAAATCTGCTCCAAATTTCTGGTTCATCAAGTATTCAAATCCAGAAAAAGCATCCAAACTTAAATAAAGCACTCGTTCTTTTCTGGCCAAAAGCTGCCCATAGGTCAATGCAAAGGATGTCTTCAGACAACGGTGCAAGGGTGAATACACACCCACCAGTTTCATAGAATCTCCAATACGCTCCAACGATGCAGCTGAATTTGGAACAGTCATTTCATAGCATTGCATCACCTCCTTTATAATATTATCTGCTGACTGATAACGATATACCATCGGATAACTCCCCGCATTCATCATTTGACTATCACTCAACATTACAATCAATTCCGCACAATCTTTTAACTCTTCTTTTCCATATTCATACTCCGCTAAAAGTAAAGCAAAAATTTGTTCCTTTGCACACTGCTTCATTTCTTCTATATCCGTAAATAACACAACACTAAAAGGCATCTTCTCTCTGGCATGAAAATAATGCAGCATACGTTTCCCATAAAGTGAATCCTTCACCAAAATCGCCATTTTCTTTTTCATAATGTTCCTCCATTCTGCCGCCCTTGGCTGGCAGCAACAATAATTCTAAACTGAGTTCCTACTGTACACACAGCCATAAAATTCCTGCTGCAAACAAAAAAGGAGCATAGTAAACTTTTGCTTTTCTGATACCTTCCTTTCTCCATCGGCATACTCCGTAAACTCCAGCCAAAATAAAAGAAACAAATAAAATCGTTAAACCTTCCATAATACCCACATATGCCCCAAGCATCGCAATTATTTTTACATCTCCACCGCCAATCATCGCTTTGTGATGAAAGATTAAAAAAGGAACCGATAATACCACAGAAGCTAACATATTATTCCACCATGCTTCCTTACTCAAAATTCCACATAAAATTGCTATGACCCATCCGCTCACTGTAATTTCATTAGGAATTTTTCCCGTCCTTGCATCCACCATCGCAGCCCACATCAAAAAAATCGTCATAAAAATATACTTCATCCTATTGCATCTCATCTCCTTTTTTATGTTAATTTATTTTCCTCAATTTTATCTTTATTTATATCAAAAGTCAATTCATGTATTGTTATATTATGTTACTTTTAATAATATTTTTGTTTCTGTTTTGCTGCAATTCATGACATGGCATGATACCAGGCTCAAAATATCTTTTGTAAAGGCAAAAAATAATAGACGTTTCCATCCAATCATGTTAGAATAATCGCAACAATATCATTTTTTTTATCATGAGGTATTACTATGCATCCAATTGATTTTATCAAAGAATCCTTTACTCCACTCGGCATCCATCTGACTGACCAACAAGCTCAGCAATTTTACCGCTTCTACGAGCTTTTGATAGAAAAAAATAAAGTAATGAATCTAACTGCCATCACCGAATTTGAGGAGGTCGTGCAAAAACATTTTGTCGACAGCTGTCTCACCTATCCGCATCTAAAAACCTTGTACTCTGATTTTTCCAAGGTTTCCATGATTGATGTTGGCACAGGAGCTGGCTTTCCAGGAATTCCGCTCAAAATTGTATTTCCTGAGATGAGTGTCTGCCTGCTGGATTCTCTCAATAAACGTATTTTATTTTTAGATGAAGTAATCGCAGATATTGGCTTAACCAATATTCAAACCGTACATGCCCGCGCTGAGGACGGTGGACGCAATCCACAACTGCGTGAACAATTTGACCTCTGTGTTGCCCGCGCTGTTGCTAATCTGTCTGTCCTATCGGAATACTGTCTTCCCTTCATTAAGCCTAATGGATATTTTATTCCCTACAAAGCTGGCAATGCTCAAGAAGAAATCCAACAGTCAAAAAAGGCAATTTTTCTACTGAGCAGTAAACTCAAAAGCGTTCATGAGACAACTCTGCCGGACTCAGATATTCAGCGCACGGTCATCACTATTCAAAAACAGCAAACCTTGGCAAAAAAATATCCGAGAAAAGCAGGTTTACCTTCCAAAAATCCTTTATAATCACACTTGTTTGGATATTACACTCCATGTCCCCACAATTTAAAAACATGAGAAATTCGCCTTATTCGGGCTACTTTCTCATGTTTTGGCGGGTCCTAAGGTCATACCGGTTCATGCAAGCATGAAAGGTATGACCTTAAGCCCCTGGTATCATCATATTTTTATATAAACAAAAAGCGAATCGTCAGTTAAACTGACGATTCGCTTTTTGTCTGCAAATAATTTAAAATTCCTACTGACAAAGCCTGTGCAATTCTATCTTGATACTCCTCTGTCACTAACATATCCGCTTCACTGCGATTGCTTAAAAATCCGCACTCGCAAATAACGATGGTATATGGTGTATGTACAAGAAGGTAATAGTCTTTATTTGCCTTGATTACTCTCTTGTTTGCTTCCTCGCCTATGACCAAATCAAAACAATCCTGCAATGCCTGCGCCAGCTTCTGAGCTTCTGTGGAGGTAGTATAATAAAAAACCTGAGGACCATGAGCAGATTCCGACGTATAACTATTTTGATGAATACTGACTACTGCGTCAGGCTTAGCCGCTTCCATCGTTGCCAGACGATGATTCATGTCAGCTAATTTGCGGTTTTTGTCACTTTCCTGATAGAGCGGACTGTCATCTACACGAGTCAGCACCACCATGACTCCTTGCTGTTCCAAATACTCTCTCAGCTTGAGAACAATACTCAGATTGATATCCTTTTCTAAAGCACCATTGATGCCCACCTTTCCCGAGTCCGTTGCACCATGTCCTGCATCAAGAACCACACACCAATCCGTATCCGCTGCCTTTGAGGGGCTTTCACTGATTTCGCTGCCGCTGCCCTCTTCGCTGTCACGCTGCGTTCCAATCTCCGTAGACACCTGAGGTAACTCCTTGTGTTCTGCCGATTTCTGAATCACAAACAGTACTGCCAAAATAGCAATTCCGCCAAAAAAAGTAATTTTCTTGATTGTATTTTGTTTTTTCATTCTGTCCCCACAAACAGGCTTTTCACTCGAGTATATGCGAAATTCAGCCAGGTTAGAACTGAAATCAAGAATAGCAATCTATCTCAAGACAACTGTGAATTTATTATTCCTTTGAGGAGATTTTGTGTAATTTAGCTATATACCACACAGCCAGCGCTCCAGAAAATACAGCGACTGCTATATTGCTCACCATCATAACGATACCCACGCTCTCGCTGCCGAAAGAGGTAAAATGCTGCAGCCCCCAAAGAACTGGAATACGAAATGCAAATACACGCATAAAATTAATCAACAAAGTGATACGTGTCTCGCCAAATCCATAAAAAAGAGCAATGACAGCGGCATTGATTCCCAGCGGCACTGCACCGTAAGCCTCAAATTGATAAACATGCTGAATCAGCAGATGAAATTCTGGGTCATTCTCTGCAAAAAATCCGCTGATGCCCTCCAAAAATCCCATAGTGACAGTAAATCCAATAATACCTACCACAATATTAATGACCATCACCTTATAAAACGCCTCCAAGGCTCGTTTCTGATTTCCATGACCACGATTTTGACTGATAATAGCCGCCGCACCTTCCTGAAATCCATTTTGCGGACAAGTAGTCATACCACCAATATTGTTTGATACTCCAAGGGCTCCTACTACCAAATCACCATACAGCGTACTCATGGAATTGACAATCACTTTTCCAAATGAAAACGCAATTTTCTCCACTACCACAGGAATGGACTGTGTTAACATGGGAGCAACCACCATTTTCTCAAATGTAATCGCTTTCATAGAAAAACCAAATAGATTTTCTTTGCCCCGCATATTGTAGATGGCTGCTGCCGCCAAAAAAATTTGTGAGATAACCGTAGCCCAGGCAATCATCTCAATGGTGCCATCTAAGATATAGACAAAGTATGCCGTCAATGATAACTTGATTATCATCACAATGATATTTAAATACAAAATTCGCTTGGAGCCGCCTCGTGCCCTCTCAATAGCAATATAGACATTATTGAAAAAAGTAATGACTAAACCCAAGAGCTCGATAGAAAAGTATCGTGCTCCAACTTCAATCAAACTTTCCGGTGTGTTAGCCAGCCGCAGCAATGGAGTAGACAGCGGAATCAGCACAAAGAGAATCAAAGCACTCATCCCCATACACATGGCATACAGAGATGATACTCGCTTTTTTACAAGCTGATAATCCCCTGCTCCATAGGCCTGACTAATCTTTAAACTGGAACCAACAGCCAATCCACTGCCAAGAGCTGAAATCATCAAGTTAATCTGTGCCAGATAGGCAATCGCGGACACGGCACTGGAACTGATATGAGAAGCCATTGCAGAATCCAATATTTTGAAAATCTGATTTAAACTTTGATACAATGCCAACGGAATACCCATTTTTAGCAGGATACTCCACATATTTCCATACAGGGCTTCCTCTCTGAATTTTTCATCTTTTTTTGACAAAGTTGCTTTTACTTCTGCCATTTCTTTGGTCCTTCTTTCTTTATACTTGTCTCAAATGATTATCATTGATAGGCAATTTTTGATGTTCTTAACTTCCCCTCAAAAAGACTCGCAGTCAGTTGAACATCTATGTCCTTCTAACTCCGAGTCTCCCCCTGTACGCAATCAATTAGCATGCCTATGAAGCAGGCATCGCCAAATATACAAATTTACGAAGCCGTTCCATCAATGGAACGATCATTTTAACTAATCTTGAAATGATCGGATTATTTTTCCAGTCTAAGCAATTCTGTATAAGCCAACAAAAATGGTCCTACACCCTTTGCGTCGTCCTTTACTACTGGCTCTGACATATAGTAGTCGAAGGTACCAGCGCGCATCTGCTTTCCTCCAAGTCCAGCCACCAAACAAATACCGCCAAGACTCATCTTGCCGTTTTCCTCCTTCAAATACTTGTCACAGATACCCTGAAATGCCTTGATACCAGCCTCACGGTAAGACTCTGGCAAAAATCCAAGACGAACCCCCTTCAACAGAGCATATGCCATGATAGAACTGCCGCTGGTTTCCAAATAATTCTTTGGCATACCACCCATGTTAACTACCTGATACCACATACCACTCTCATCCTGATAGCGAAGCATAGCGTCCATCAGTTCTACAAAAGTCTGTTTCATCTTCTCATAAGATTCTGCATAATCAGCATCGTCCTTGTCCGTCTTATCCAAAGTATCCAACAATGCCATCGAATACCAACCCAATGCACGCAGCCAGAAGTTTCTGGAAAGTCCCGTTACCTTATCACACCAAAACATCTGTCTAGAAGAATCATACGCATGATAATACAGACCACTGCGCTCATCTCTCATGTTCTTAACAACATTTTCAAACTGATGATAAATATCAGCATAATTCTTCTTATCATTAAATCGAGTCTCATACTCCATATAAAATGGCTGACACATATAAAGACCATCCAACCATACCTGATTCGGATAAATATCCTTATGCCAGAAATTGCCCTCAGCAGTGCGCGGCATCAGCTTAATCTGACTGTAAACCAAGTCGATAGCCTTGCGGTATTTTTCCTTTCCCGTCAAATCATACAGTTCAAACAAAGTTTTACCCGCATTCACATTGTCAATATTTTTTTCCTCTACTGAATATCCATCAATCGTGCCATCCTCATAGACTTTCGCATCAATAAAGGAATCTGCAAACTGGAAATATTTTTCATCCTTGGTTATGGCATACATTTCCAAAATCGCCTTAATCATACAGCCATCAATGTAATTCCACTTGGACTTCAGCCCCTGCAAAATCTTCTCAATGTTCCAGATTGGACGATCTGGGGTACTATTTTCCAACAGATAATCAATATATTTTTCGATTGTCGCGTTTCTCATGATTGCCCCTCCTATAACGCATTTTTGTATTTCTATAATATACTAAAAAAAGAAGTAACGCAATCCATTTTTAACATTTATGCTAAAAAAATAGTTCTTTTTATGTAAGTGCTTACATTTTTTACAGTAATCAAGCAGCTGTTCCGTTCACTGAAACAGCTGCTCGATTGCTTATTTTTGCCTTTGACCACAAATTTTCATAAAATCATTCACGCCAATTCACGCATCACTACTTGTTGTTTTAATTTTTCTATCAGTGCTCTGTCAGGAGGCTTTGTGCCGACAGTAGTTACTGCCCCAGCCGAAACAGCCATACAGTCAGCAATCATCTGGTTCCAATTTAACTTTCTTTCCCAACTGTAAGCCATACCTGCTACCATGGCGTCTCCTGCTCCTACGGTAGAATGAGCCTTAACGGAAAGTCCCTCACAATGTGTAAGCTGATTTTTTGCAAAAAAATCAGCTCCTCTAGATCCCTGAGAAATTACCACCAAATTGACTCCCATTTCCAACAGACGCTGTCCCAGCGCAATCACTTCCGCTTGATTCGGTTCATGCTTCAGTCCATAATAGGCCGCCAGTTCTATATGGTTGGGTTTAATCATGTCCGGAACTGCCTTTAAAGCTTCCGCAAACAGAGGACCATCGGCGTCCATCAATACCTTTGCCCCTTTTTTATGGACTGCCTCAATCATTCGTCCATAAATATGGATGGGCACTCCTCGAGGAACACTGCCTGCCAGCACAAATAAGGTATCCTCATTGGCATATTCCAGCATTTTCTCCAACAAAGCTTCCAACTCTGTCTCCGTCACCACAGGACCAGCCTCATTCAATTCTGTCACTCGTCCCGACTGCTCCACCACCTTCATGTTTGTGCGAGTATTCCCCTGCACCTTGACAAAATCCGTCTTAATATCCTGGCTGCGAAGCATATCTTCCAACATCATACCAGTGCTTCCACCCGCAAAGCCCAAGGCGATGGACTGGCCGCCCAAAGCCTGAATCGTCTTTGACACATTAATTCCCTTTCCGCCCGCATCCAATTCCACTTTTTGAATACGATTGAGCTCGCCAAGCTGCATCTCTTCTAAGTCCACCGTCTTATCGATGGCTGGATTCATTGTCACTGTTACTATCATTGCTTCCTCCAAATTATTTTCTTCGCATCCCCTTCATCCAGACGCACCGTTAGAAAAATAGAATACATCCTTTCTTTTACAAGCAAACTATACGGCTACATTTTAATCCAAATGCGCTTTAATTGCAGACAACAAATCCTCATAACTCTCGTAAGCAGGCAGCTGCGGATAATCTGCCTTAATTTTCTCAGTACTGCGGAACAAAAATCCCGCCTTGCTCGCCAAAATCATACCCAAATCATTGTAGCTGTCTCCGCTGGCAATCGTCTCATATCCAATCGACTGCAGCGCCTTTACAGTGCTTAGCTTGGACTGAGCGATGCGCATTTGAAATCCCGTAATCTCACCATTCTCTGCCACTTCTAGGTTATTGCAAAAAATAGTAGGCCAACCCAACTTCTTCATCAGTGGAGTCGCAAACTGCGTAAAAGTATCGCTGATAATAATGACCTGTGTTAAAGAACGCAGCTCATCCAAAAACTCCTTTGCACCTGGCATTGGATCAATCGTCGCAATGGTATCCTGAATCTCCTGCAATCCTAATCCATGCTCTTTCAAAATACCCAATCTCCACTTCATCAACTTATCGTAATCTGGCTCATCCCTTGTCGTGCGCTTCAGCTCTGGGATATGACTCGCTTCTGCAAAGGCAATCCAAATCTCGGGTACTAATACTCCTTCCAAATCCAAACATACAATATTCATTTCTTGATTCTCCTTTCTAAAATATGTTTAAATGTGTTCGCATATAGAAAAATAAGTTTATGACACGTTATCTAACCAATAAATTTTGTTATATTTCCAAAGCAGTCTGC
>JBJELF010000031.1:0-5695 GCA_051879015.1 Lachnospiraceae bacterium | reverse complement strand
ATCAGAAAAGGAGATCATGTGCTGATTACCTATGAGGAGGAAAAGTTACATTTTCTTACCAATTTAGATACAAAAGAAGAAAAAAGTGAGGTATTGTGAGGATTCAGATGACTGAATCGTTACGAGATATTATAACAATGAAATGCACGGAAAAGAAATGTGCAATACATCAGGAGGATATTTATTATGGCAGCAGAGTTAATTAAGCAGTCTGGAAAAGGAATTTCTTTTGGAAATTATAAGTTGGATGTGAAGTCCAAACAAAATGATTTCGAATATAATGGAGATATTTACTATGTAAAATCTTATTATGAAGTGACTCGTTTGGAAAAAAATGACAGCATGATTTATGAGTCCGTGCCAGGCACAAGCGTAACTGATTTTGATGTAACTGCAGATGAAATTACTTTTAAGGTAGAAGGATATCGTGAAACTCAGATTACCGTAGAGATGGCAGAAAATGCACTCTATGATGTAACGGTAGGTGGCGCTTCTGTGAGCGAGTATAAGACAAATATGAGAGGAAAGCTTGTTCTTACGGTGGATTTGGACGCAGATAAGCCAGTCACAGTAAAGGCAACAAAGAAATAATATATGGCAAAGGCAAGAACAACCGCATTTTTCTGCAAAGAATGTGGATATGAATCTGCCAAGTGGATGGGACAATGTCCAGGCTGCCATCAGTGGAATACGATGGTGGAGGAACCTGTGGCGAAAAAAGGAGCTCCTGTGCGGATTGTAGAATCCGGCCTAGGAGCTTCTCCTGTTTCTATTCATAAGGTATCAGTTACAGAGGAGACAAGAACCAGCACTGGTATGTCAGAATTAGACCGTGTGTTGGGCGGTGGCATTGTGCAGGGGTCACTGATTTTAGTGGGTGGAGATCCAGGTATTGGAAAATCTACTTTGTTGCTGCAGATGTGCAGAAACCTATCAGATAAAAAGCATACGGTGTTGTACATTTCTGGAGAGGAATCCCTTAAACAGATTAAAATGAGAGCAAATCGTATGGGCGAATTCCGAGGAGAGCTGCTTTTGATGGCAGAGACCAATTTAGACCGAATTGAAAGCTGTATCAAGGAAGTGAGGCCAGAATTTGTCATTATTGATTCGATTCAGACTATGTTTCGAGAAGATGTGTCGTCGGCACCGGGCAGCGTGGGGCAAGTAAGAGAGTCTACCAATGTGTTAATGCAATTGGCGAAAGGATTGGGCATTTCGATTTTCATCGTGGGACATGTGACGAAAGAGGGCGTAGTGGCCGGTCCAAGGGTTTTAGAACATATGGTAGACACAGTACTTTATTTTGAGGGTGATAAAAATGCTATCTATCGTGTGTTGCGGGCTGTAAAAAATCGTTTTGGCTCTACCAATGAAATTGGTGTGTTTGAAATGAGACAGACAGGTCTGGTGGAAGTAGAAAATCCTTCTGAGTATATGCTCAATGGCAGACCTGAGGATGCAAGAGGATCCGTGGTGACTTGTTCTATTGAAGGCACAAGACCTATTTTATTGGAAATTCAAGCTTTGGTCTGTCGTACAAATTTTGGAATTCCCAGAAGAACGACAGCGGGCACTGACTATAATCGTGTCAATTTATTGATGGCAGTATTGGAAAAACGTATTGGTATGTCTCTGGGAGACTGCGATGCCTATGTCAATATTACTGGTGGCATCAAGTGCAATGAGCCGGCTATGGATTTGGCTATTGTGATGGCGGTGATTTCAAGTTACCGCAATGTGGCAGTGGATGAAAAGACTATTGTCTTTGGAGAAGTTGGTCTGGCTGGAGAAGTGCGTGGAGTCAGTATGCCGCTGCAGCGAATCAATGAAGCGAAAAAATTGGGTTTTACCACTTGTATTTTGCCAAAAGTATCATTGATGGGATTGGATTTGCCTGATGGGATTCGCTGCTTGGGAGTCAAAAGTGTGCAGGATATGATGGATTATAGGTAAATTTTTTCTGAATTGTAATCTAGACTGTCTATTTTAAACAAATAGTTACAAAAAAAGTATTGAAAGTGAGTAGAAATTAAGTTAAAATAGAGCCCTATAAACGTAGGAATTCGATGCTATGTTCAAAGTAGATTGAAAACGAAGGAGGAGTTTGAGTGAAAGAGCGAATTTTGCAGATAGGTCGAGGAAAAGTGGCAGGTTCAAGAGCAGAAATCGTATTTTCTGTGAATCATTTGGAGAGTACTCTGTATCCAGGAGATATATGGCAGACAGAATTGGTAGTCAAGAGTCAAAATCATGTGGCAATTCGTGGAATGGTTCATTCGATTAATCCTCTGGTGACAGTGAGTCCTACGCAGATGAATAATTTTGTACAGCGTATTCATATTAAGGTGACGGTTCCAGAAAACTATCAGGACGATGTCATTGATGGAAGTATTGATTTTGTGACAGATGGAGGCGAGTATGCCATTCCATATTCTTTTTTTGTTGACCAAGTGCAAAGTGTAGGCGCAGCGATGGAATTCAATTCTTTAGAACAGTTAACTGCCTCGGCTAAATTGGATTTTGAGGGAACAGCTCGAGTGTTTGCCTCGAATGTTTTTGTCAATATGCCTTTTTTGAAGAATGATTTTACATTGCAGACTGTTTATCACAGTGCTATGGCGGGGAACAACTGGAGACGCAGTTTGGAAGAATTTCTGATTTATATGGGGCAAAAGGATAGAGTGAAGGCATCGGTAGAATCCACGTTGTTGTTTTTTCGCAGAGGTGAAGAAAACAAAATTACGATGTATAAGAATGATTGGGGTTACTTTGATTTACAGGTCACAGTCAGGAAAGACAGTTTTGTGAAGGTTTCTATGCCGAAGCAAAATTATCAGGAGGGACGATATGAGATAGGACTGGAGTTGGATGAAGCTCATCTACATGGAGGAAAAAACCAGACGGTTGTAGAGTTGACAATCAATCATACAACGAAAAAATATGTTAAAGTAATTTTAATGTCAGAGGAAAAAGGGCGGAATATCCAGCGTCGTGAGGAACAAGAGAATACTTTTAAACTAAATCGGAGTATCTTTCCAGTTGTGATTTATTCAGACAGTTGTAAATGCCCTTGGAATGACTATTTAGGATATGACAGGAAAAAGTTTCGATGGCAGACGAATCCAGTCTTTGCTTCTTATCAAAACGCTTTTGAAATTTGGGAACTGATAGAAAAAAAGGAATTTAAGACTGCCTCAGAACAGCTGCAGGCTGTTCTGTCAGAAGTACTTGTCCAGAAAGAAGAACCTGCGCCGCTTCTGTACAGTGTTTTGCTCATGGAGCAGTCCATGTTGACTTATGGAAATCAGAAAACCCAATGTTTTCAGAACATAAAAAAGATGGCAGAAAAGACAAGGGATGCTCGAATTTTGTATCTGTATTATAAAGCGATGGGAACTTTTATTGAAATGGAAGAGGCAGAACGATGGTTTGAAACAGGCTGTCGAAGTCCTTATCTGTATCATCTGTTATATTTGAAATGGGATGAAACAGAGTCGGGTTGTCATTTTATAAATAAAAAGCTTTGTTATCAGGTGATGTACTTTGCACTTCGCTATGAGAGTGTAGATAGCCATTTGCTTCGTGAATTTTTTTATGAGTTAAAAAATGAGAGAAGTTATAAACCTTTAATTTTCGAGATACTGTGTAAAATATTTGATAAGAATAAAGATGAAAAGGTCTTAGAGAAAATAGTTAGTTTGCTTATACGCAGCAACAAGGTTGCTGGACGTCATTTCAAGTGGTTTGAACTGGCTGTGCAGAATCAATTGAGGCTGGTGGGACTATATGAAGCATTCTTAAGCACGGTGCCCAAGGACTACAATAAACCATTTCCGTATTTGATGATGGGATACTATAGTTACAACAGTGACTTGATGGGTACTTTAAAAGAAAAAATATATGAAAATTTAATTTGTTGCTACAAAGATAACAAGCAATTGATGAGCAGCTATGAGGGACAGATAAAGGAATATGTCATTTCTCGTCTGTTGAAAAAAGAGATGTCGCCTAGGTTGGCAGCAGTTTACAGACAAGTTCTTCAGCCAGAGATTATGGATGACAAATTGGCAGAGGGCGTGCTGAATCTGTGTTATGGCTGGAAGATTTCTGTAACGAGAGCGGATATTTGTCGTGTGAGTGTCCGATATAGTCATTTAGAACAGGAGTGGAATTATATAGTAAAAGATGGCAGTACTTGTATCTGTTTATATGACGATGATGCAGTATTAACCTTTTTGGATCGGTATGGCAATTATTATATGGATATCCCTTGGACAAAGGAGAAGATATCTATTTCCGATGAAATTTATCAAACCTGTTTGAAGTATATGCCGATGCATATTTCTCAGAGAATAGCTGCTTTTCATAGGATTGTTGAGAAGTCGATTGAGGGAGAAGAGGAGCTTCATTGGGCAGAAATGCTGCTGACAGACAAGCAATTTAAGAAGGAATCGCATTGGATGATTCAGGAGCGTATGGTAGAATATTGCAGTAATCATGGCGCAGAACATCGCTATGATGGGATGCTTTTGAAGATAGATGAATCTACTCTCACATCAGATAGTAGGATGCTGTTGGTGCATAGTTTGGTTCTTCGAGGATTTTTTGAAGAAGCCTATGTTTTGTTAAAACGGATTGGTTTAAAAAAAGCAGATGCAGAAGATTTGCTGCAAATTGTGGATCACTTGATTGAGCGCTATCAGCAGCAGCCCGAGAATTTTTTGATTTATATGGCCTACTACTTGTTTCAGCAGAATAAGGGAAATCATCGAATTGTAGAATATCTGTCTGAACATATGGAGAGCGAAAATCAGACGTTGTATTCCATTTTTCAGCAAGCGAGAAATCTGCGTATTCCATGTATATCATTGTTGTATCGCATGATGGTGCAGAGTTTGTTTTCTGGAGATTATCAATGGGTTCGTATTATTTACTCTGATTATATTCAAAATGAACAGACAGAGGAAATGCTGACTCAGGCGGCAAATGTAGTATTTTGCTATGATTATCTGCTCTCAGGACATCCGATGCCAATAGAAGTGGTAGATTGGATGAAGAGGGAAAGAGAGAAAAGAGAATTCTCTATGCCATTAATTCGTTTGGTTTGGATGGCTTACGCTGCCAATGAACCCAATATATCAGAGGAGATGAGAACTCAAGCAGTCAGCTATATGAAAGAATATTGTAAAAAGGGCATGTTCATGGCCCATTTTGCAAAACTGGTTGAGGGAATGTCTTTTATTCCAGAAAATTTGGAGGGAAGGCAGATTATCGAAGTACATGCCAGTGAGAAGAAAAATGTATATCTCGAATATTTCTTTCAGGAGGAAAATGAGCGTTTCCATGTGCCTATGAGAGAGATTTATCCAGGCATTTATACAGTAGCTTTAACGGTATTTTCAGATGAGACCTTACATTGTCAGGCTTTAGTGGAATCTGCGACGGGAATTGAGTTATCTGAAATTACAAAGACCATTGTATCAGATAAGATTGCGGGTAATCCATTAAGTACATATAGTCGTTTGGAACAGACGATTGTTCAGACCTTTTCCATTACGGAAGGGGAAGCGAATCAATTGATGGATGAATTGACCAAGAAAAAAATTTTAACAGAAAAATTATTTCCATATAAAAAATGAGAGAGATACAGAACGGAGGGAGTCATATGATAGGTATGGTGGCAGGAATTGAT
>JBJELF010000030.1:0-25703 GCA_051879015.1 Lachnospiraceae bacterium | reverse complement strand
GATTTTTCCTCTACCTTTTTTGGTACTGGTAGTAAAATCATAATTGATTCCTCCTGTTTCATTTTCTGTGATAACTTTTATATTTATGAAGCTGCTTCTTTGGCTCCCGCTTTTTAGAGTCTTCCGTAGTTGT
Organism: Lachnospiraceae bacterium; assembly: GCA_051879015.1. Taxonomy (GTDB): domain Bacteria; phylum Bacillota; class Clostridia; order Lachnospirales; family Lachnospiraceae; genus JBJELF01. The sequence goes on along the minus strand of JBJELF010000030.1, from coordinate 25,570 downwards.
AGCCTCATACCAATTCTGAATCAAATCGCCGTTTTCGTCATAAACAGCTTCATGTTCCTGCTTTGGCATATAGCGATGGAAAACTTTTTCCACAGGAAAAGAGACAACCCAAAAATACAATCCCGGCAGGAATAAAATTCCTGGATTCCATATATAAATCAAAACTGCAATGAGAGCAAATGTACCTATCATAATCAATGTAGTCAAAAAATGGCGTGTCATTCCCCAAAGTCCCATTTTTATAATATTAAACGGACTTGCTGCAAATCGAGAAAGGAAAAAGTAGGACCAATGAGAAAGAAACAACACCAGCACCGTAAAAGCACCCCACAGTGCAGTCATCATCACATAGTGAGTCTCCGCAGTCTCCTGCAAAATCTGATACATACCATAGCAATTCCATCCGCCCAAAACTAATAAAATACAATAAATAAAATTTAATATAGTAGCCGGCTGAAAATTTTCCTTGAAAGAGTTGAAAAACTGCTCTGTTATCTTACCATGCTGCATACGCACTACTTTGACTGTAGTATAGTAAGCTGCCGTTGTTGCTGCCCCCGCAGTAAACACTGGGATACACAGCAGCATCCACAGCAACCCCGTTACAACCAAACCATAATAAATTTCAAAAAATCGATACAGTGGTCCTTCTACCTTAAAGACATTGCCATTACTGTCATTGCTCATGTTATCCTTTGCTCCTTTTCTTTTTACCTATCAAACACCTTTACTCCATGCTGAAATACTGCACGAAGATTCATCTGCTCATCTACCAGCAGCAAATCGGCATACTTTCCCGCAGTAATGCTGCCCTTTTCATCCCACACACCGATGGCTTTGGCAGGATTCTCTGTAACACAGCGAACTGCTTTCTCCAGTGGAATACCCACCTTTGTCACTACATACTTTAAGCACTGATACAGATTGGTAACAGAACCAGCAATGGCCCCATCCTGTGTTAAGACTGCCAAATTTCCTTTCACGGTTACATCCTGCCCTCCCAAACTATACTGACCATCGGGCATACCAGTAGCCATCATACTATCACTAATCATAATAATTCTATCATTGCCAAACATCTTGAAAGTAGCAGAAATTGTAGCTGGATGAATATGAACACCATCACAAATTAACTCCACCATAACATTCTCATTTTCACAGGCTGCCCCCACTACTCCTGGTGCTCGGTGTGTAAAGGCCGGCATAGCATTATATAAATGGGTAACCTGCCTTGCGCCTCGCTGAAAAGCATCTCTTGCTACGTCATAATTTGCCGTAGTATGAGCCACACTGATTCGGATTTCATCCTTCACCTCATCAATAAAATCCAAACCTCCCTCAGTCTCCGGCGCAACTACGGTAATCCGATAGAGATTTCCTGAAGCTTCCTGCAGTCGACGAAACATTGATGCATCTGGCTTATGTACATACAATGGATTTTGAGCTCCTTTCTTTTCCATAGATACAAAAGGACCTTCCATATAGATACCTGCTAACTCGGCCTCTGGCTGCTCTGACTCCTTCAGCTCGCCAAAGCCACGCGCCTGCTGCCAAGCTACATACTCCTTCGCGGTCTGTCCAATCTGTGTCAGCATTTCCTCCGATAAAGTCATTGTCGCTGGATGAATGGTAGTGATACCATTCTGCAGCTCATATCTTGCCATACGATGAATTGCTTCCAAATTTCCATCACAAAAATCCACCCCTGCGCAGCCATGAAAATGAAGGTCAATCAAACCTGGAATGGCATAACAGCCTTGAGCATCAAAAATATCTTCATCAATATCGTCCTTATTGTTTGTATTCTTTTCTCTAAAGCATCCGGATTTATCCGAAAAATAAGCTCCTTCAATATAAATTTCCTTTTTAGAAAAAGCTCCTTCTTCATACTTATGACAATTAATAATTTTCATGATATATCTATCCAATCTCCTTTCACATATTATTATTTTGTCTATTTTCACATATTAAAACCATTTTACTTGAGTGGTCTTTCGTCAAAATTACACAATGCTATTATATCAACTTTTTTTAACTTTGTAAACAAAACTTTTTATAAAATGTTAATTTATCCTTTTTTTAAATTAACTTTTTCTTTCTTTGAAATAATATGCTCCCCTTTTTCTCTTTTTTCAGCACATGATGACATTAAATGCTACTGAAAGCAAAAGGCATTTTGACCCTGGTATCCTATCACCTAATTGCACAAAAAAGCATTGATTATGATAAGTCAATGCTTTTTATATCTTGTATTATTAATTTATCATTAATAGGCACTTCGGCAAGCTAAAATCCATTTTGCTCGGTCAAGAGGATCTACCCCTCTCCTTGGCAAGGTCTCTCTAACCTCCTCCTCGCAAGGACGATAGGAATCTAATTCCATTGTATAAGTTCCCTTTCCCGAAGTCATGGAACGAAAGGTAATCGGATAATCTAATGAATTTTTCAACGGAAGTACTGCTTCTATCACAAACTGCCCATTCTCGATGACAGGGGAATCAAATTCTCCTCGCATTCCAATAATCTGTCCCAACACTTTTCCCATCCACTGCTCATCGGCCGAAAGGTATACCCTCACATAAGGTTCCAATAATACCGATTCACTGGCTGTCAACGCCCGCAGAGCTGCTACCGGTGTCGCCACAAAAAAATCCAACGGGTGAGTATGAATATGATGATGCTGACCCCCTACAAGAGTAAACTTAGCATCCACTACCTCCCATCCATAAATACCCTGCTGCAACGTGTCCATTAAACTTTGACGCACATGATTTTGATAACGATAGGGCAATTCTTTTTCCTTAATAACCGACTCAAAGACAATGCCAGACCCAGACGGCAATGGCTCCACCTGTAAATCTACAATAGCCCAGCATGGTTTTGGCATCGTATAAACCTCTCGCCCAATTGCTTTATGTCCCGGCGTTTCCTTATAAATAACTGTTGGCTTAGAAAAAATCACTTCTAATCCAAAACGAGTTTGCAGCATCTCCTCCAATATCTCAATCTGCACTAATCCCATCACCTGAAGATACATCTGCCTGGTCATGGGATTGCGCTCATAGTGCAAAAATGGATCTTCCTGAGAAAGCTGAGTCAAAGCCTCTGAAAGTGCCATCTCCTTATCATCCGAGCTTGGCTTAACTTGAACCATCATCAAGGGCTGTACTCCCATCACATTTTCCCGCAGACGCTGCTTTAATTTCAATGGCAGAACTTGACTTTTCTCTATATCCTCCGGCAATCCATTTCTGTCTTTCAAAGCTTTTTCTAAAGAACCTTCACAGATTAGATCCCCCACTTTGCAATTGGACAGTCCATAGACTGCCATGATATCTCCCGCTTTCATGTTTCCTGTGTCATTCAGTTTTCCTCCCTGAATTTGACGAATTTGAGTAATTTTCTCCCACTTATCTCGCTCCTGCCCTAAGATCGGGACCTCATCACGACTAGAGAGACTCCCCCCAAAAAGGCGAATATGAGCTGCCTTTCCCATAATTTTATCATGAGTAATCTGAAATACCACACCACACAATTTATCAGTTGTCAAACAATCCGATGAAGGCAGATAGGAAAGCATAAAATGAATCAACTCCTGCACTCCAACTTCATGTTTGCCACTGGCAAACACAAGCGGATATATCATTGCTAAATGACTATATTGCTTAACTTTATCCAATAACTGAGCACAAGATGGGAACTTCTCTTCCAAATACATCATTTCCATCTCTTCATCAAGATTCGCCAGCACATCAAAAGCTTCCTCCATCAATTCCATACTGTCTAAATCTTCCCAGTCATTGTCATTAATACTATGTACACCGCACTGCTCCGTCCCAGAATTACTCACCTTCTGCAGCACAACTACATTTTCCGACAGTTGCTGTCTGATTTGATGACATACCTGATTCTCATCAAAACCCACTCGATCAATCTTATTTACCACAATTAAAGTTGGAATTTTTAACTTCTGTAAAGCACGAAAAATAGTCTTTGTGTGAGCCTGCACTCCTTCCACACCTGAAATTACTAAAACCGCACCATCCAATACCTGCAAGGCCCTTGCCACCTCTGCCACAAAATCCACATGACCAGGTGTATCCACAATGCGAATTAAACTGTCACCAAAATCAACTTCCGCACAGGCAGTCTTTACAGAAATACCACGCCTGCGCTCCACCTCCAGATAATCGGTCTGTGTCGTACCAGTATCTACACTTCCCGCTGAACGAATCATACCGCCACAGGCCAAAATACGCTCTGTCAGAGTTGTTTTTCCCGCATCGACATGGGCTAAAATACCGATATTATATATTTTCTTCATTATTTCAATCTCATTTCCTACAAAATATCCCCTTCGAAACTGCTCTGGATAATTCCAATAAACCATCCACGATACTGCTGATTGAATCATTATGATACCAGGCTTAAAAGCTCATCCATTTCATGCTTGCATGCAAATGGATGACTTTGGCACCCACATTTTCTTTCATTATTAACAAAATAGGCACGGAAAAGTATTAAAAATACCCTCCCGTGCCAATATAACAATCTGACAATACGATAAGGATTCAATCTGCTTTGCTAAGTGTTAGACTATTCTTCAACTCAGCGCCACAAGCACTTCGAATCATCTTATTTCTGTACCAAGTGAATTGCAAATCCGCCAACTTCACCTTCCATATAGATAGCCTTCAGGGTCTTTCCATCTGGACCAAACTTAGCAGAAGCTGGGTCAAACTTGTAACCCTTGCTCTCTAAGTAGTAAACTGCGCGGTCAATATAATTTGTTCTGATACCAATATGTCCATTGGTTCCCTTAGGAGCCTTCATAACTTCTACAACAGTACCCGCAAATACAGAGCTGTTGCCAACCTTAGTTGGGAATCCGAAGATATTAAATGCATTTGCAATTGCTTCTGCTTCCTCACCGCCGTTTGCATTGATACCAATATGAGCAATTTCAAATCCAAGCATTGTCTCTACAGCTTCCTTAGTCAAGTCACGAATCTTATCAAACTCGCCAGCCTTGATGAGGTCACCCTTTACCATCCAGCTGCCGCCGCAAGCGATAATCTTCTTGAAATCAAGATAACTTGTCAAGTTTGCTGCATTAATTCCGCCAGTAGGCATAAACTTCATATTTACATATGGAGCTGCCATAGACTTAATCATATTCAATCCACCTGCAGCCTCAGCTGGGAAGAACTTAACAACTTCCAGACCCAACTCAATAGCCTGCTCAACATCACTTGGATTGGAGGTACCAGGAGTTACTGGAACACCTTTCTCGATACAATACTTAACAATCTTTGGATTTAAACCTGGAGATACAATAAAGGTAGCGCCAGCCTCAACAGCTGCATCAACCTGCTCAGTAGTCAATACAGTACCCGCACCAACTAACATATCTGGATAAGCAGTGGTCATTGCCTTGATCGCATCTCTTGCAGCCGCTGTACGGAATGTAACTTCAGCACATGGAAGTCCACCCTCTACTAAAGCTTTTGCCAATGGCACTGCATCCTTTGCATCATTGATTACTACAACTGGTACGATACCAATCTTCTGAATCTTCTCTAATACTGCATTCATTGTTTTTTCCCCTCTTATCATTTTTTATTTATTCAATCTGCACTCTATAGGATTTACCTATCTGATACGCAGTCGAAGTCAAACAGAACGTCTATGCTGCAAACATCACAATAAACTGGTATACCTGCGAAGCAGGCATTACCAAATATAAAAGTCAATTGCTCTGTGCTCTTCCTTATCTCTGTACACGACCAGAGCCATCTCCACCAACCAAGCTATCAACATCTGCTCTTGTTACCAAATTGAAATCGCCAGGGATAGTGTGCTTCAATGCGGAAGCTGCTACACCATATTCCAAAGCCGCTTTGTAATCCTTACCATCTACAAAACCGCAGATAACACCACCTGCAAAGGAATCTCCGCCACCTACACGGTCAACGATTGGGCTGATATTATATTTTCTAGAATGATAGAATTCTTTATCAGCTGCAGAATAGATACATGCCGACCAACCATTGTGAGATGCAGAGTAGGACTCTCTCAAAGAACTGATGACATACTTGAAGTTAAACTTCTCAACCATCTGCTTGAAGATATCTTCATATCCAGCCAATTCCAAGTCACCACTGGTTACGTCTGTGTTGCCTGGCTTAAATCCAAGAACCTTTTCAGCATCTTCTTCATTTCCGATACATACATCAACATACTGCATCAAATTGCTCATAACCTTCTGAGCTTTCTCGGAAGACCACAATTTCTTTCTGAAGTTTAAGTCGCAGGAAACAGTTACACCATGAGCCTTCGCAGCTTTACAAGCAATTTCGGTCAACTCTGCTGCTGCATCAGATACAGCTGGAGTAATACCTGTGAAATGGAACCAATCCGCACCTTCAAAAATAGCATCGAAATCAAAATCTTCTGGAACAGCAGTAGAAATAGAAGAATGCGCTCTATCATAAACTACATTAGATGCTCTCATAGAAGCACCAGTCTCAAGATAATAGATACCAAGTCTCTCTCCACCCTTTGCGATATACTTTGTGTCAACACCGTATTTTCTCAAAGATGCGATGGCACACTCACCAATTGGGTTCTTTGGAACCTTTGTCACATAAACTGCGTCATGTCCATAATTAGCTAAGGAAACCGCTACGTTAGCCTCACCACCGCCATAATTTACATCAAATTCATCTGCCTGAATAAATTTCTCATTTCCTGGGGTAGATAATCTTAACATGATTTCTCCCATTGTAATTACTTTTGCCATTGGAATACACTCTCCTTTTTGTTTCATTATACAAAACACACGAAAATCTCTGTGTTTGATAGATTTATTGTAATGGTATTCACCAAAATTGTCAAGATTATGGTTAAAAAAACTCACAAATATTAGAAAACTTTCGGTTCTTTTTTGAAATTGTTTCACAAAATGGAACAGAGAGGAGTACTTTTCAATCACTCCTCTCTGCTCTCTGTTCTATTCTTCCCAGTTATGATATACTTCCTGTACATCATCATCTTCGTCAAGTAAATCAAGAATACGATTCATCATCTTAATGTCCTGCTCGTCAGTCAACTCTGTCCAAGTTTGTGGAATCATAGTCACCTCTGCGCTGGCCATCTCGATTCCCTCTGCTTCCAAAGCCTCGCGCACTGCAGAGAACTCATTTGGATCAGTAGTAATCTCATAACTGTCATCCTCATCTGAGAAATCCTCTGCGCCGGCTTCCAGAGCAATCATCATCAAGTCATCCGCGTCCATCTCACACTCTTCCTTGTCGATGATAATCTGACCCTTCTGGTCAAACATGAAGGATACGCAGCCATTCGTCCCGACATTGCCGCCGCCTTTGGTGAAAGCATTTCTTACATTAGAAGCCGTACGATTACGATTATCGGTCAAAGTCTCCACGATAATAGCAATCCCTCTTGGACCATATCCTTCGTATGTAATCGCTTCATAATTAGCACTGTTGGCATCACCTGCAGCTTTCTTGATACTTCTATCGATAGTATCGTTTGGCATATTATTTGCTTTTGCCTTTGCAATCACATCACGAAGCTTGCTGTTGCCTGCTGGATCAGCACCGCCTTCCCTTACTGCAACAGCAATTTCACGACCGATGCGAGTAAAAATTTTTCCCTTTGCAGCATCATTTTTTTCTTTCTTATGCTTAATATTAGCAAATTTAGAATGTCCTGACATAAAAAACTCTTTCCTTTCTTTATACCTATTAGAGCGATTCAACTAATCTCTCGTATCTTTATTTTACTGCTTTGCAGTCAATCTGCTGCTCACACAATAAATACTCAATTTCAGCGAAACGCCAAATTACCGCTATCATGATAACACCAAATTTTATTTATGGCAATACTATTTTTCCACGAAAGTCTCGTTTTGTGGCTCCTCCGATAACTCTGGCAGCTTCTCAATATGTACATTTCCGATTACTCTGCCCTTCATGGAGGTCACCTGAAATAAATACCCATCGAACACCACTTCCGGATGTTCATCTACTTTCGGAATTCGAGGCAGCAAAGACATTAAAAGTCCATTCAAAGTCTCTTGCTCCACCTCAGAAAAATCCACATCCAACTGCTCACCAAGCTCCTTCAGCTTGCTCATACCATCTACTTCATAGACACCTACCGCAGTTTCCATAATTCCATCTTCTTCTTCATCATACTCGTCCAAAATATTTCCGACGATTTCCTCTAAGATATCCTCCATAGAAAGGACACCAGCAACTTGCCCATACTCATCAATGACAATCTCCAGATGAGCTTTCTGCTCCTGCATTTCCTGCAGCAAAGGCATCAGCTTTCTTGTCTCTGGTATGAAGGATGGCTCACGCAGCAAACCCTCAATCTCCTCAATGGGCTTGTCTTTATTTTCAGCAACCTCCATAAAGATAAAAGCATCTCTCACATGCAAAATACCCACAATATCATCAAAATCTTCATGATACACAGGAAATCTGGAATAATTTTCATGCAAAATCGTACTCACCGTCTCCTCTAATGTAGTGGTGCCATCTAAAGCCACAATATTGCTGCGGTGAGTCATAATATCTCCTGCTTCCTTGTCTGAAACTTCAATGATATTATGAATCATCTCCGCTTCTTCCGCCTCCAGCACACCCTGCTCATGACCTTCGTTGACCACAGAAATGATTTCTTCTTCAGAAACCTTTTCATACTTCTCAAACAAATTTATTCCCATACAGCGCAGACCAATCCATGCAATGCCATCCACAATCAGTGAAACCGGCAAAGAAATCATACGTAAATAATATACTTGATTAACATAACGATAAGCTGATTTCTCAGGATTTAATGATGCTAATTTTCTCGGCATCGTTGTGCCTAAGGCTTGACAAATCAGCAAGACCGCCAGTACAATAGCCCAGACACCTACTAATACACCCCAACAGCTCCAGCCTTCCAGCTCCCTTTCCTGCACATAAGCAACCGCATACTGAAAATGCAAGGCGCCGACCACGCCAATGGCCACTGCAAAACAGACGCTCATCAAACGCATACTGTTGCGATACAAACGAGGGGTCTCCATGAATTTCCGCAGACGTTCTGTCTTCAAATCCATTTTTTCCGACGAATCTTCATTTTCCTTGTCAGATTTTTTCTCCAGCTGTTTCTCATTCATCTCCTTGACAGCCTTATCAAAATGATTAAAAATGGAATTAATAAACACACTCAATACCATAATTACCAGATAACCTTGCCAATATGAACCAATCACAATCTTATTCCTCCAAATCGTATGTAGTGAAAGCCAAATGAATCCTTTCATAACCAAATGCTGTTTCCCCAACATTTTATAGTCAGAGGAAAGCATTGCAATGCTCTCCTCCACCCCTCTTGTTTCAACATTCCATGTTGAGCATGTTATGTAGAAATAGATTCTATTTTATACTTTAATCTCTATTCTTCAATATCCAAGCTAATCCGAAGAGCCCGGTTGACCTGCTCAATTTTATCATATTCCAAATGACACACCTTTTCTCGAAGTCTCTTTTTATCAATTGTCCGAAGCTGTTCCAATAAAATGACAGAATCCTTGACAATGTCACAGCTTTTACAGTCAATTTCCACATGAGTAGGCAGCTTTGCCTTGTTCATACGGCTTGTAATTGCTGCGCAAATGACAGTAGGACTATGCCGGTTACCTGTATCATTTTGTATAATCAACACTGGACGGATACCGCCCTGCTCAGAACCTACCACAGGTCTTAAATCTGCATAATAAATATCACCACGTTTGATAATCACCGAATTCACACTCCATTTTCTAGACTGATATGCCCCGTCTACGAGACACCACTATCTATGTGTCATTATTTCCAATTATTCGGTGTATATTCTAATTTTCTAAATAAACTCTATTTTTTCATGAAACCAATCTCGCATTCCTATTGCTTTGCCTTTTTGATAGTACACACGCGGAATTCTCTTGCCCACATCACAGATAAACTCATAGTTAAAGCTGCCTGCCATATCAGCCAACTCTTCCACAGTAATTTCATTTGCTCCATCTCGGCCGACAAGAGTAACTACATCGCCTTCCTTTACATCTGGAATATTGCTGACATCCACCATAAACTGATCCATACATACACGACCTCGAATCGGTGCTTTCTGCCCATGAATCAACACATAACCTTGATTGGAAAGTTTTCTCGGATAGCCATCACCATATCCTACCGAAATAACAGCAATTTTTTCTTTTCTTGAGGTCACATAAGTACCTCCGTAGCTAATTGGTGATCCCTCTTCCATCTCTTTAATATAAGTAACAAAGCTGCGAATTGCCATGGCCGGTTCCAGAATAACCTGCTTCTTATCGACTTCCTCAGATGGATACAAACCATAAATGGAAATACCTGCCCGCACCATATCAATCTGAGCCTGCGGCAAATCAATGATACCCGCACTGTTAGAGCAATGCCTAATAGGAATGGAAATGCCCTCTTCCTCAAGACGCGTCAACAACCACTTAAATTTCGATATCTGCTGGTTGGCATTCGTTTTATCTATCTCATCAGCTCTCGCCATATGAGTAAAAATACCCTCTATCTCAATAAATTCATACTGAGAAATCTCCTTAATAAGTGCTACGGTCTTCTCATTAGCCGGAATGCCAATGCGTCCCATTCCCGTGTCAATAGCCACATGAATCCTGGCTTTTTTCCCAAATTCTGCTGCTTCTCGATTTAATTGTAAAATACGTTCCTTCTGAAATACACTCAGTCGAATATCCTGCTCAATCGCCTCCCGATATCGAACTGGAAACACACTTCCTAAGACTAAAATTGGCTTTTCAATCCTATTTTCCCGCAAATTTAAAGCCTCATCCATAGAAGCCACTGCATATCCCCACACAAACTCATCTATCGTGCGGGCCACAGGCACAGCCCCATGTCCGTATCCATCTGTCTTTATCACTCCGCACATTTTCGTATTTGGCGCCAATTGATTCTGCATTGCTCTCATATTGCGCCAAATAGCATCTAAATTAATTTCTGCATATACGCGATCATAACTGTTCATTATTTCTTTATCCTCCATAACATGATGATACCAGAGTCAAAAGGTCCTACATTTCATATTTACATAACCTTCATCTATATCAAATTTACCAATTCCATCTATGATATCCGAAGCCACCATTCCTCTATCACCTATCTTTTGTGCTGCCAATTCCCCTGCACGCCCATGAATCCAAACGCCTATCGCCGCAATTTCCTGCAAGCTCTGCCCAGACAAATGATAAGCCAACAAAGCTCCCAACACACCAGTCAGCACGTCGCCGCTGCCACCAGTTCCCATTCCATTGGTTCCAGTCAAATTCAGATATGTAAGGTCTCCTGCATCACAAATCAAGGTTCGCCAGTCCTTCAAAACAACAACTGCGTGAAGATTTCTCGCCAATCCCTGCCCATAAAATACAGGATTTTTCTTTAATTCTGTCATCGAGACATCGCATAGACGCATCATTTCTCCCATATGAGGAGTCAAAATCGCCAAATTTTCCGGAAGCTTCCAATCTCTATGCTGTGACAGTATGTTTAATCCATCCGCATCAAGCACAAACGGACTCTGAATGATCTTTAAAACCAGCTTTACTAGCTGATGAGCGTAGGGCTGTGTACCTAATCCAGGACCAATTACCACTCCATCTGCCCAAGCCAGTATCTCTTCCAATTGAGTCTCTGAAATATCATTCTCATCATAGGTCGTCATAATTGCTTCGGGTATCAACGTCTGCAATATAACACGATTTTCCTCAACTGTAAAGATACGAACCAAACCAGCTCCCATGCGATAAGCGGCCAATGCGGCCAGATAAGCGGCACCTGCCATACCCTTGCTGCCCGCTATCAAAAGAACTTTGCCAAAGGTTCCCTTATGTCCCCAGGTAAGCCGTTTACGCAATTTTTCTTGAATATCCTTTTCTTCCAAAGCAATCATTCTATCCTGCAGTAAGCTAGCTGTCACAAAACCAATGGAATAACAGCTGATATTACCACTATATTCAGCTCCTGGCAAGAACATACATCCAGTTTTTACAAATCCAAAGGTAATCGTCTCCTGTGCCCTCACTGCACAGCCTAACACAGCACCCGTACTGCTGTCAATACCAGAAGGAATATCCACCGCAATCACTCTTGCTTGGCTTTGGTTTATCTCCTCAATGGCTTTCTGATACTCTCCTGACACTTCTCGAGAAAGTCCAATTCCAAAAACACCATCCAAAATCACTGGTGAATACACAGAATTTGCTGAACAGACTGAATACCTCCAGCTCAAAATCATACGCTGCATCGAATCATACTTTTTTAACGGTATTCCCAGTTTCTGAACAATATTCTGCTGAATTTTCCATTCTTGACTGACCTTTTGTTCATTGCCCAGATAACAAATTTCTACATTTTGATATCCTTCCAGAAATAAAATACGAAGCGCTGCAATTGCATCCGCTCCATTATTTCCTGTGCCGCAAACAGCTAGCACAGGTGTCTCTTTTTTCAATTCTTTCATCATATGTCTGGCTATCGACTCTGCAGCCCGCTCCATTAGTACTACAGAGGGAATTCCATAGCTTTGAATCGATTCTGTGTCAATCTCTTTTGCCTGTTTCCCATTGATAAACTTCTGCATTTTTCCTGCCTATTTCCTTTCTGCCACCACAAAGGCAATCGCCATAGTCTTTTCATGAGAAATGGACAAATGAATTTGATTGATTTCCAATGACTCTGCCAAAAGTTTCGCTTTGCCATAGAGCTGTACTTCTGGTTTTCCCAACTCATTTTTTCTTACTTCAATATCCAACAGCCCAAATCCCCGGACACCTGTCCCAAGCGCCTTCGCTACTGCTTCCTTTGCCGCAAAATATCCCGCCAAAGACTCTGCTCTTCCCTTTGCCTGCTCAATCTCCCATGCAGTAAAACAGCGCAGTAAAAAATGCTGCTTTGCACATGCTTTTTCTACTCGCGCTGTCTCCACAATATCTACTCCCGTACCCACTATCATACGAATCCTCCATTCCGCCACCTAGGACTGGCAGCACAAATAATAATGAAAACTCACAGTTAGATAGCTTCGCATTACATTACTTTTTATATTATAATGTTGAGTTCAAAAAGTATTTAACCTCTTGATACCTACAAATTACTTCGCACTTCACGCTCCTGTAATTGACTTTTATACCTGCTTTGCAGGCATGTCAGTCATATTACATGGACTGACCATGAGTCAGCTTATAAGAAAGACGCATCAAGCTTTCCGACAAATGTACATTCTCCACAACAACATCCTTTGGTACCTTTAAGTCAGTGTGTGCAAAATTCCAGATTGCTTTTATATCATAAGACACCAATAAATCTGCCATCTCTGTAGCCTTCGCCTTTGGAATTGTCAGCGCCGCAATCTGAATTTCATTTTCTTTAATAAAATGCTCCAACTCCTCAATCGGATAAACCTCAATTCCTCGAATGCTCAATCCAACCAATCGAGGATTAATATCAAACATACCTTTTACGATAAAGCCTCGCTTCTCAAATTTACTATAATTTGCCAGAGCCTGCCCAAGATTTCCAGCTCCAACAATAATAATATTATGCTGTCTGTCGACTCCCAAAATTTTACCGATTTCCGTATATAGATATGCCACATTGTAACCATATCCCTGCTGCCCAAAACCACCAAAATTATTTAAATCCTGACGAATCTGAGATGCTGTCACATTCATCTGTTCACTCAGTTCACCTGATGAGATACGTTCGACACCCTCCTCCATCAGTTCTCCCAAATAACGATAATATCTAGGTAAACGTTTGATAACCGCCTTGGAAATTTCTCTATTTTCCATAATAACCTCCAAAATTCATTTCACGAAAACACGCTAATTTGTAATAATTATATAACTTTGTTAAATTTTAGTCAAGCTATATTTTGGGAACAGATTATTTTTATTTCATTAGAGAATTTTTTAACCTATCATTTTTTTCATACCATCATTCTCTGCACTTTCTCTTTTCAAAAGTTTTTCTTTATGCTAAAATATAAAAGATACCAGGGTCAAAAGGTATTTTGACCCTGGTATCATATAAAAAACGAAATGAAATTTAACTAGAAATGAGGAATACCAACTTATGATACTATCTTGCAGCAATATATCAAAATCATTTATTGAAAAAACTATTATTCAGCAGGCATCCTTCCACATTGAGGAGTACGAAAAAGCCGCTATCGTCGGCATAAACGGTGCTGGAAAATCCACTTTATTAAAGATAATCATTGGCGAGCTGCCTGCTGACACAGGAGAGGTAGTCATCGCCAAAGACAAAACTATTGGCTATCTTGCTCAACATCAAGATTTAGTCGGCAGCCGCAGCATTTATGATGAGGTCAAGGAAGCAAAAAAAGAGGTGTTCCAGATGGAGGCTCAACTTCGGGAGATGGAAGAAAAAATGAAACATCTCTCAGGTGAAGCTCTAGACACAATGTATCACCGTTATTCTGAATTAAATCAAAAATTCGAGATGTCAGAAGGATACTCCTGCGAAAGCGAGATTGTGGGTGTTTTGAAAGGTTTAGGCTTCAACGAAGACGAATTTAACAAAAAAACAGAAAATCTCTCAGGCGGTCAAAAAACTCGCGTATCGTTGGGAAAGCTGCTGCTGTCCAAACCCGATATTCTTCTTCTGGACGAGCCGACCAACCATTTAGATATGGAATCCATTCACTGGCTGGAAACCTATCTGCTCAATTACAAGGGCAGTATCATTATCGTCTGTCACGACCGTTATTTCTTAGACAAAGTAGTCACCAAGGTCATCGAGATTGACCAGAAAAAAGTCAATGTTTTTCAAGGAAATTACAGTGCTTACAGTGAAAAAAAGCAAATGATGATGGAAGCTTTGATGAAACAATATTTAAATCAGCAGCGAGAAATTAAACATCAGGAGGCAGTTATAGAAAAACTTCGCTCCTTCAATCGTGAAAAATCAATCAAGCGTGCGGAAAGCCGCGAGAAACTTCTCAATAAAATTGATGTGATGGAAAAGCCTCAGACCGACGATGCGGTAATGCGCATCTCCCTAGAACCAAATATTCAAAGTGGAAATGATGTCCTGACTGTCAAAGATTTAAGTAAATCATTCGGCAGACAGACCCTATTTGAACATCTGGACTTTGAGGTCAAACGAGGGGAAAAAGTAGCAATCATCGGAAACAATGGCACTGGCAAAACAACAATTTTAAAAATTATCAACAGCTTAGTAACCGCAGACAGCGGCAGCGTTCAGCTCGGCTCCCGCGTCCATATTGGATACTATGACCAGGAACACCATGTACTCCACATGGAAAAAACTATTTTTCAAGAAATTTCAGACGAATATCCGCATTTGACAAATACTGAAATCCGAAACCTGCTGGCAGCATTTCTCTTTACAGGAGACGATGTCTTTAAGCCCATCAGCGAACTAAGCGGCGGCGAACGAGGTCGTGTCTCGCTGGCAAAACTCATGCTTTCCGACTCCAACTTTCTGATTCTCGATGAGCCAACCAACCACCTGGATATTATGTCAAGGGAAATTTTGGAAAATGCACTGAATCGTTATACTGGTACCCTGCTCTATGTATCACATGATCGTTTTTTTATCAATCGCACCGCCACGCGGATCTTAGAGCTTACAGGGCAAACCTTAATTAACTATATCGGAAATTATGATTATTACCTGGAGAAGAAAGATTTGATGACCTCCCTCGTCCTCAATCAGAATAATGGAACAGCTCCTACCTCCACTACAGATACCAATACCAAACAAGATTGGAATAAGCAGCGTGAGGAGCAGGCAAAAGCTCGTAAACGCAAAAATGAATTAAAGCGAATTGAAGACTCCATCTCCCAAATTGAGAGCCGTATCAGCGAAATTGATACACTGTTAGAAAAGGAAGAAATTTATACAGATGTACCCAAATTGCTCGAATTAAACAAAGAAAAAGAAACCCTCGAGTCACAACTGGAGGAACTCTATGAACGTTGGAGCGAACTAGAAGATGATAAAATTTAATCATTACGAAACAGCCGTTGGGAAGTTATGTTAATCTTCTCAACGGCTGCTCTTTTTTCACACAATTTATAAAATATTAGCCATGTATCCACACAACTTTAGGGTCTGTGGTAGTTCACCCAATCCACTCCATATCTCCATTTTCCAAGCCCAAAATTAAAGACTCTGCTGTAGCAATGTTAGTTGCCAGTGGTACATTATACTTATCACACGCATAAGTTACCTCGCAAAACTCCAAATATTCCTTTTCATCTTCCAAGTCTGGATTGTGAAAAAAAATAATCATATCGAGCTGCGCCCCACCAATCTCTACCGCGAACTGGGTACTTCCTCCCATAGCCCCAGGCAAAAGCTTCGTCACAGGCAAACCTGTAGCATTTTGAATGCGTATTCCTGTAACAGCAGTTGCATACAAGTTGTGTTTCTTTAAAATTCCTTTATATGCAACGCAAAAATTCTCCAATAATGTCTTTCTTGTACTCTGTGCGATTAATCCAATCTTCACCGCTAAAACACCCCTAACTCTGTCATACTTTATTAAAAATCAGTAATTCATCCCCTAACAGCAGGGGTAGTTTACTTTTCATTGCCACTCTTTCAACAACATTTCATTTCCATATCGAACTTCTTATACAATACCATAAATTTTTCAAAAAATCTAGTACAATTTATGCAAAACTCACCAATTTCTTTAAAAAATCTATTTTAATTTTGTCATCTTGTCTTGTTAGGATAGTCCCACATTTAAAAATCTATTCCTAATAATCTCCTACGCCCCCACATAGTAAACGATCATGCCCCACTTGTGGAGCACCACCAGACACAAAAATGAACAGATTCTTTCAGGCACTTATCTCATTAAGCTGGCTTAATTTTGCTGCCTGATCTGCTGCAATCAGACTGTCTAACAATTCATAAAGATCACCATCCATAATAGAATCGATCTTATACAAGGTCAATTTGATGCGATGATCTGTCACACGTCCCTGAGGAAAATTGTAAGTGCGAATTTTTTCCGATCGATCACCTGTACCTACCTGACTTCTTCTCGCCTCAGCCTCCGCATCATGTTTCTTAGCACACTCTAACTCATACAATTTCGCACGCAGTACCTTTAAGGCTTTATCCTTATTTTTTAATTGGCTCTTTTCATCCTGACAAGAAATAACAATTCCTGTCGGAATGTGGGTCAAACGCACCGCCGAGTCCGTCGTATTAACGCACTGTCCTCCATTTCCCGAAGCACGGAATACATCAAATCGAATATCATTCATATCAATCTGCACATCTACTTCCTCCGCCTCTGGCATAATTGCCACAGTCGCCGTGGATGTATGAATACGTCCTCCACTTTCCGTCTCTGGTACACGCTGCACACGATGAACACCACTCTCATATTTTAACTTGGAATAAGCACCCTGACCAGAAATCATGAAAACTACTTCCTTCATGCCACCGATACCACTCTCATTGGCACTGACTAACTCCACTTTCCAACGATTTCTCTCTGCAAAGCGAGCATACATACGATAAAGCTCCGCTGCAAACAGGGCAGCCTCCTCACCGCCGGCACCAGCACGAATTTCCACAAACACATTCTTGTCATCATTAGGATCTTTCGGAAGCAGCATAATCTTAATCTCATGCTCTAAATGCTCAATTTCCTTCTTTGCATCAGAAATTTCTTCCTTTAAAAGCTCACGCATCTCTTCATCGCTCTCATCCTCCAGCATTTCCAAACTATCCTCAACGGTCTGTTTGGCAGTTTTATAGTTTTTGTAAGCTTCCACCAGAGGTGTCAAATCAGCATGCTCTTTCATCAGCTTGCGGTAACGTCCCTGATCCAGTGCTAAGGCCGGATCATTTAATTCCAACAATAATTCTTCATAACGAATCACAATATCATCTAATTTATCAAACATAATTCCTCCTAATTGACTTTACCTGATTTTTCTGTCTTTTTCTATTTCGTTATTTTCTTGCTTTCACGACACGGTCCAGTCCAGCTAAATCCCTTCTCACTGAAATTTGATGGTATCCACATTCCTTTAAAATCTGACTAACTGCATCAGCCTGCTCACATCCGATTTCAAAATAAATCCATCCATCTTCCTTCAAATAGTTGCGCCCGGCCTGCGCCAAACGACGGTAAAACACAGTCCCCTCTTCCTCAGCAAACAATGCCATCGAAGGCTCATACACTACTACCTCCGGCATTAAATTTGACCGCTCGCTCTCACTAATGTAAGGAGGATTCGAGACAATTACATCATAAGTTTTTGTTGTAGGAATCGCAGCAAATAAATCACTCTCATAAAATTTTAGTTCCGCTGATAAATTTTGTGCATTTTTCTGCGCTACCTTCAGTGCCTCCACTGAAATATCAGCAGCAAAGACTTCCTCAAACTGCCCCAACTTTTTTAAAGAAATTCCAATACAACCTGAGCCCGTACACATATCCATGATAGAAATCTGCTGCCGCCCCGAAAAGTCATTTAAAATTTCTTCCACTAGACACTCCGTATCCTGCCTAGGAATCAAGACAGACTCATCGACATAAAATTTCATTCCCATAAATTCTTGTTCATGAGTCAAGTACTGCAACGGAATTCTCTGGGCTCTTTTTTCAATCAATTCCTCATAAATGTGAAGCAAACTTTCTTCTTTTTCCTCCCGTATATTTCGAGTCATTAAAAAATTCATTCGATTAATTTGAAATACATAGGAAAGCAAATACCAGGCATCTAACTTTGATTCACTCACCCCTGCCTGTCTCAACACAGCTTCACCCTGCTCCAGCAGTTCATTCCAACTGATTCTCATGTCCTTCTATTACTCCTCACACTACCATAATTCAATAATCAGATACCAATGAAAATCATCACTGATTCTGATTTAAAAAACTTTGCCAGTCGAAAACTTCATTGACTGCTGCTATTGCCACCTCAATCATGTCGTCAGTAGGTTCCTTTGTTGTCAAGCGCTGCAGACACAGACCCGGCTTGCTCACTAAATCCACAAACCAATTATCATGCCGACCGGCAAAGCGTAAAATCTCATAGGAAATACCTGCAATCACTGGAATAAGCACAATACGGGTTAATAGTCTCATCCCCACCGATTCTACATGAATCAGCATAAAAATTACTGCGCTGATAATAACAATAATAAACAGAAAACTGGTACCGCATCGCTTATGGAAACGAGAACTTTCCCTGACATTCTTTACCGTCAGCGATTTGTTATGTTCAATGCAATTGATACATTTGTGCTCTGCGCCATGATACATATAAGTACGCTTAATATCGGGCATAAACGCAATCAGGCCCATATAGGCTACAAAAATTGCCACGCGAATACAGCATTCCACCAAAGACAATAAAAATCCTGTACCCAATACCTTAGACAAAGCTGAAGAAATTATTACTGGAATCATGAAAAAAATCCCCACCGCTAAAATGACGGAAATAATCACCGTCAGCGTCATAATAAATTTTTCTGCCTTATCACCCAACTTTTCCATCAGCCAAGTCTCAAACTTTCCTGGCTCTTCTTTTTCTGTCTCTCCATCCTCAAAAAAATTAGAGGACCACATCAAAGTGGACATCCCTAGATTGAGAGAATCCGCAAAATTAAAAATTCCTCGTATAAACGGAATGTTTGCCACATGGAATCGTGTAGCAAAACTTTCATAATGCTCTTTTTTTATCTCTATCTGTTGGTCAGCCTTTCTCACCGCCACGGCATAGTCATCACCATTTTTCATCATGATGCCTTCCATAACTGCCTGACCACCTATCCCTGATGGTTTCATTTACTCACACTTACCTCCAAATTTCTTTTCTAACCATTACTGCACAAAGTAAACGAGCCTTCTCATACACCTTATGAATAAAAAAGGGCTGGAACCAAATAATTCCAACCCCTGAAATGTAAACTGCCGCACCTGCTTCACGACACTATTTACATAATCATGTATTTCATGATTATTTATTTCCGTAACCGTACTTCTTATTGAACTTCTCGATACGACCACGAGCAGATGTAACCTTCTGCTGACCGGTATAGAAAGAATGACACTTGGAGCAAACTTCTACACGAATCTCTGGCTTTGTGGAACCTGTTACGAACTCATTACCACAGTTGCAAACAACCTTTGCCTGATAATACTTTGGATGGATACCTTCCTTCATGATTTTCACCTCGTTATTTTTATTTGATGGTTTCCGACCATCATTTCTCGACTGTTTCCGTACCAGCCGCACACGAAATTTATCTTAACATATTTTTTCGAATAATTCAAGAGTTTTTTATTATTTATTTTTCTTTTTTCATTAAATGCTGCACAATATAATTGTATACTTCCTCGCTTTTTTCCTCCCACTGGTCGCAGATTAATTCTGCCTGTTCCTGAGAAGGTACCGACAAGTTGAGTTCAATCAAAGAGGTAGTTCCCTCCTTAACCCGACACTGCACAATGTACTCCTGATAGCTATTTTTATAAAAATCAGCAGTAATGCCATTTTTATTGCGAAGCTCATATTTATTATCCTTCAAGAAATCGTCAATATCAGCCACTAAAGCATCCGACAGATTATTTCCAAAGAAATAAAGTGCCTCTTCCCCTTCCTTGGTAATCTGGTAACGAGATGTGTTGCGCTCTGTTTCTACTGAAATCAACTTGGTATCGACCAATTCTCCAATCACTTGCTGCAAAGTAAAATAATTGGTATAATCTCTCTCCAAAAAGAAATCACTCAACTGACTATTGGAAAGTGGAAAATTCACTTTTTTTAGCATTTTTAAAACCATCAACTTATATAATGTAATTGGATCTATTACCATTCTTTCTCTCTCCTTTCACAGCCCTGACGAATTTCTCTTATCTTTAGTTCATGATGAATTTCATTTAATACGCTCATTTTCCTGCAGCTCCAAAGCGGAGCAATTAATAAGTCCTTCGGTCCATCTCCCGTCACACGATGAATCACAATTTTCGGATCAAGCCTTGCAATACAGCTTACTGTCAAATCAATATACTCTTCTTCTGACAGCACTTCAAACTTACCTGCCTCGTAATCTCTCGCCAAATCTGTATGCTTAAGCACATGCAGTAACTGCAATTTTACCCCTTGAATATCCATCTGATTTAAATAATCAATTGTCTTGAGCATATCCTCCTTTGTCTCTTTAGGCAATCCCAAAATCACATGGGTAATGACCTCAATATTCCTCTCTCTTAAAGCTCTAACTGCCTCCTCATAGCAAGACAGCGGATAACCTCTGCGAATATAAACTGCTGTCTCCTCATGTATTGTCTGCAGCCCTAACTCCACCCAAACGGGCTTAATCTGATTGACCTCACTTAACAGCTCGAGTACCTCTACTGGCAGACAATCCGGACGGGTAGCGATAGACACCGCCACCACCTGTGGATGAGATGCCGCTTCCATATAGAGCTGGCGCAGCCTCTCTATCGGCGCATATGTATTAGTAAAAGCTTGAAAATAAGCAATGTATCCTTTGGCATGAAATTTTGCTGTATTAGCAATGCCTTGATTGATTTGCTCAGTAATACTGTCCGTCGCCTTTCCAGCAAAATCACCCGAACCTCCTTCACTGCAAAAAATACAGCCACCCACTCCAATAGTACCATCTCGGTTTGGACAGGTCATGCCGCCATTTAAGGCAACTTTATAAATCTTTCCTTGAAAACGCTGCTTTAAATACCAATCCAAGGAATAATATGGCTTTTCGCCCCATTTCTGTTTCATAAACAAAACTAACTGCCTCTTTCATCTTCTTTCAAAGAGGAAAGAGCATTCCCTTCCACCGTATAAACGGTAAATCCAATAACTTTTTAACTTGAATATCGCTATCGCTATCATGATAGCATATTTTATAGGACCTGTGCAATATTTTTTTCCCGAGTTTTATAAATCCTCTTTTCAAAATTGATTTTTTAGTGTATAGTAATCGTATGATGTTGGGGTCAAAAGGTATTTTGACCCCTTGATACCTCTGATATCATTCAAATAGTTCTATTTTAGAAATTTCTTATTATTTCCCCACATTGCTTTATAATTACAAGAAAATTTTTCCTACTCCGTAAAAGTCAGGAAGTTTCTTTCTAATTTTGATAAAAGGAGACTTTTTTATATGAGAGAAAGAGAACAATTAGAATCCCTTCCTTTAACTCAATTACGTTTAATTGGAAAGGATCATGGAATCAAGCATTTAACTACTCTTAGAAAATCCGAATTAATCGACAAAATCTTGGAGATTCATGAAAAAAAACAGACCATAGAAAATGAATCGGATTCCAATATTGAATCGAGCACTGTATCTGCAAGTAACTCAAAAATAATAGGGGAGAATTTCGATAAATCCGATTCAGAAGTTTTAGCCAAGATAAGTAATATTGCAGAACCTTCCAGCGAAGCAGCTCCTGCACCGCGCTACGGCGACCGACCCTATCAGCAAAATACAGATCGCTATCAGAGAACCAATTATCAGTCTCATCGCCCTCAATCGGAGAGTCGTACGTTCTCTGCCTCCACAACAGATAGCAAACCACCTATGAAGGAGACTCTTTCTCCAGAATTATCGAACTTAAACAGTGGTGAGGAGGCTCACGGTATTTTAGAAATTATGCCCGATGGCTTTGGGTTTATTCGCTCAGAAAATTTTTTGCCTGGCGATAATGATGTCTATGTTTCTCCTTCCCAAATTCGCCGTTTCAATATGAAGACAGGAGACTTCGTCACTGGTGTAAAACGCATTCGCACTCCCGGCGAGAAATTTGCTGCTCTGCTCTATGTCAACAAAATTAATGGATTTCCTCCCTACGAAGCAGAACATCGCATCGCCTTTGAAGATTTAACCCCTATTTTCCCAAATGAGCGTCTTCACTTAGAAACCCCCAACGGACCTCGTTCCATGCGTATTGTCGATTTGATTAGTCCCATCGGTCGTGGTCAGAGAGGTATGATTGTGTCTCCGCCAAAAGCTGGTAAAACCACTCTTTTAAAGCAGATTGCTTCTGCCTTAAAACAAAATCACCCTGACTTACACTTAATTGTCCTGCTCATTGATGAGCGTCCGGAGGAAGTAACTGACATCAAGGAGACTCTCGAGGGAAATAATGTAGAAGTCATCTACTCTACTTTTGATGAACTCCCTGAACATCACAAACGTGTAGCTGAAATGGTTTTAGAACGTGCAAAACGCCTCGTAGAACACAAACGCAATGTAGTCATCTTGTTAGACAGTATTACTCGCTTAGCTCGTGCCTACAACTTACTCGTCACTCCAAGCGGCCGCACACTCTCTGGTGGTCTTGATCCTGCAGCACTGCATATGCCCAAGCGTTTTTTCGGCGCAGCACGAAACATGAGAAATGGCGGCAGTTTAACAATTCTTGCCACAGCTCTTGTGGAAACTGGAAGCCGCATGGACGATATGGTTTTTGAGGAATTTAAAGGCACTGGAAATATGGAATTAGTCCTAGACCGCAAACTCTCAGAAAAACGCATTTTTCCAGCAGTAGATATTCTGAAATCTGGCACTAGACGAGATGACTTGCTCCTCTCTCCAGAAGAGCAAGATGCGCTGACTATCATCCACCGGCAAACCAGCGGCAGCAAAGCCGACGACTCCATTGAAAAAATTTTGGATTTGTTTGCCAAAACTAAAACCAACGCAGAGCTGCTGCAGATAATTCCCAAAAGTTTTTAAGCTTATCCTGCTATGAGTGAAATTTTTGTGCATATATTAATAAAAAAAATGTAACTATTCAGCTCGCTGAATAATTACAAAAGGTTTTTTCATGACTTGTCAAGAAATGATTATCTCTCAAGCTTATGCAGATTATATTCTCCAAACAGGTTACTTTATCTCTTCCGCTTCAGACAGCTGTCTCATTGAGCTAACCTCTCGATATGAGGCACTGTATGAGCCTCTGCCCCGAAATGGAACTATCTCTATCCATGACTTTGGCTACCGTGCCATTCCCAAATTATATGCTCCTATGGACAAAGAAAGTATGGATAAAACGGGAATTACTGCCATTCAACAGCAGTCTGTCCTAAATTTAACTGGAAAAGAAGTTCTTATCGGATTTATTGATTCTGGAATTGATTATCGAAATGAAGTATTTCGCCGCAGCGACGGCACTACCCGAGTAGTAGGCATCTGGGATCAAACCAAACAAAACGGTTTACCTCCTGAAGGTTTTTTATATGGAAGAAATTACAGCGAAGCATTGATTAACACCATGCTGCATGAGCCAGTCATGGCGGAGGAAGATACCATAGACGAATCTGGTCACGGTACTTTTCTGGCAGGTCTTGCCGCAGGCAAAGAAAATATTCTGGCTGGTTTTGCAGGTGCGGCTCCCGAAGCCGAAATTCTGATGGTCAAATTAAAACCTGCCAAACAATACTTGCGCAGCTTTTTTGAAATTGCCCCAGAAGCAGAAGCTTATCAGGAAAATGATATCATGATGGGAATCCGCTATCTAATCTTAGAGGCCTACCGAAGACAACAACCTTTAGTTATCTGTCTTGGGCTTGGAACCAGCTTTGGTGGTCATGACAGTTACTCTCCCCTCAGTGTCTTCCTAAACGATCTCTCTTTTGCATTTCAAATTATTTTGACGGTTGCTATGGGAAATGAAGCTGCCAGCCGTCATCATTTTCTAGGCAGCATTAACGAACATGACCAATTTGAAGATGTAGAAGTTCGAGTTGGCGAGGGAGAACAGGGATTTTCATTGGAATTATGGGCAAATGCACCAGAAATTTACAGCATTGCGATTACTTCTCCTTCGGGAGAAGTAATCACACGAATTCCACCCCGCCAACAAAGCTCCACCTTTCGTTTTGTCTTTGAAAATACCACCGTCTCTGTGGACTACCAAAGCATCATCGCTCTCTCAGGTCAATTTTTGATTCTGATTCGATTTGACTCTCCTGCACCAGGCATCTGGACTCTTCGTGTATACAATGATTTTTTTATTAATGGAAGCTACAATCTATGGCTCCCACTGGAACAGTTTTTATCCTCGGATACCTATTTTCTCCGCTCCAATCCCGATATTACCTTGACCGTTCCTGCCAGCACAAACAATGTTATCTCTATGGGTGCCTATGACCAAAAAACAGATACCATTTATCTTAACTCTGGAAGAGGATATACAGCTACTGGTGACATCAAACCAGATTTAGTAGCTCCTGGTGTAGATGTACTAGGTCCCACACCCCAGGGTAATTTCCTGCGCCGCAGCGGAACGAGTATCGCTGCCGCTATCACCGCTGGTGCCTCCGCACAACTGCTTGAATGGGCCGTTGTCCGCAGCAACCAACCCAATATCAATACACGCGAAGCTCGTCTTGTTCCACAACAACATAAATTGTACCAAGCTGAGGATGAGAAAAGGT
>JBJELF010000029.1:0-5823 GCA_051879015.1 Lachnospiraceae bacterium | reverse complement strand
GGAGCCGCACCTGTACTTCCGGATGCTCATCCAGGTAACGCTCGATGATATCCACATCAATCACCGCCGTCTTGCGCAGCGTATAATTGGCATCCGCCTCCTTGGCCAGCCGCACAAAGGAATAATAGGGAATACCATAGATCTCCGCGCCTTCCTTGTAACTCACAAATTTTCTCTTTCGGCCTTCCAGATACTTGTCCAGATCCGGAAATCCCTTACTCATCCTTGCCATCTGTTTTCCTCCTTGGATTGACTTTGATTTTCATTGCATGCACAGGTTTAAGAGCAAAAAGAAAAGGCACTTACGTATCCGTATTTCTACGAAAGCATAAGTGCCTTGCACTTATCTTAAGGGCTGTCCCTCAAGCTGACGCTTTACCACAATCTCATCGATTTTGATGCGTCATCTATTCTTTTTCATTGTCAGTCCGTCCGCATCCATTTGAAGGTTTTGGACTTTTCCGTGCATCATCTTTAAAATCCGTCAGGCTCCAACAGGTTCGTTACACTTCCGTGTAATTCCGTCCTGCTACGGATAGCCATGGACAACTTCGTCCCAAGTTTGGATTCTGTCAATCCTTGACGCTCTTCATCGTCGGGAAATACATGACATTTCCTTCAGCGTACCTTAGTCCACACCTGCATCTCTCCCTCGCCGCGATTTGCCCACGCATAATATGGAATCCAAACCAAATTTGCAAACTCATACACTGGTTTCGTCAGTACATGATACAATCCCTGCTGCTTAACTGGCTGTCTTCTAAGACCATTTCCAATCCAAGCCTTGACTGAATTTCCCTGAATGTTCATCCATACTGGCGTAAAAGTTGTTTCCTCCGTAATGCGGCAAAGTCCCAGTGCAGCCCCGTTATCCGCCTGCTCCAAGCAATAAACCAATGGACCACATTGCAAAGCTGCCATACCTTCATCCTCGCTGACCTTGGAATCTGCTGCCAAAAGCACTGGCTCCATTGCAAAGTTCATGGAAATTGGCTGATTGGCTTTCCATGCTCCCGTCAAATACAGGTAACCATCCTTCTGTTCTGCATATAACTCATTGTTTCTTAATAAAATATTTTTTTCTATCAAATCGCTCCACTTCATTTCCTCAAGCTTAAAGTCACTGCACCAGTCTGGAATACGAAGCGCAATCGTCATCTGCACATCCTTATTGACCCCTAAGGTAACTTCCCCACTCCATGGAAAAGCCGAAGTAATTTCAATCGTAACCTGTGTATCGCCAATCTGCTTTTGTACCGTACCGCCAGTATAGAGATGAACAAACAGGGTATCATCCGTCTCTGTATAACTGTATGCTCCGATGGAGGTCAATAATCTTGCCAAATTCGGAGGACAGCAGGCACAGCCAAACCACTTCTGGCGAACCGCCTTAACATGGTGCTTACGCTCATCCTTCCTGCAAGCTTCTGGATTGACCTGCAGGGGATTTACATAGAAGAAACTCTTGCCATCTAAAGCCATACCTGAAAGTACACCATTATAAAGTGCGCGCTCCATCACATCAGCGTAGCGACTGTCCGGTTTAATCTGCAGCATTCTGCGTGCAAAAAAAATCAAGCCGATGGACGCACAGGTCTCCGCATAGGCCGTGTCATTTGGCAAATCATAAGGAAAGGAAAACGACTCCCCGATATGAGTGCCTCCGATACCACCTGTTACATACATTTTTTCATTAACAATACTATTCCATAATATCTCGCATGCCTGATATAGGCTCTCATCTTGTGTCAATCTAGCTCCGTCCGCCATGCCAGAGTACAGATAGACCGCTCTTACCGCATGACCTACCGCTTCCTTCTGGTCTCTGACTGGCACATGAGCCTGTTGGTAATGATAGCGTTCTTCTTCCAGATTTTTAATCTTATCACTTCCTATCTCATGATGCTCACTGTCAAAGTAATATGGACGCTGTCCACGCTGATTCAAGAAGAACATGGCTAATTTCAAGTATGTGTCCTTTCCCGTAGTTTCATACAAACGTAAAAGTGCCATCTCTGCAATTTCATGTCCAGGATAACCCTTGCATTTTCCCTCTTCTTCACCAAAATAATCTGCTACAAAGTCCACATATCTCTCTGCCGCCTTTAAAAGCTTATCCTTTCCTGTCGCCTCATAATAGGCAATCGCACCTTCCACCAGATGTCCCAGACAGTACAGCTCATGGTGGTCCCGCAAATTACTGAAAATCTTATCCATACCATTGATAATATAGTAACTATCCAAATATCCACTTGGATGCTGTGCTGCACATACAATGTCAATGGCTTCATCAGCAATCGCCTCTAACTTCTCATCTGGGTGCTGCGTCAGCGAGTATCCCACTGCTTCAATCCACTTTGCAAAATCACTGTCCTGAAAGACAAATCCATAAAATTTATCTTCCAAATGATCCATGTCCTCTGGCAGTGTTTCAAATCCACGGTAAGTGTAGACAGGTTCTTCAAAATTACTGCCCAAACTACGTTTTTCCTTCATCATTTTCCCAGCCACCTTAAAATTTCTCATGCAAAAGCTTGGCGATGCATCCTCTACACGATCATTTAAAGTTTCCCATTGATACGGAATCACTTCTTTGCGCACCAGTTCCATTTCCTCTTTCCAAAATCCCTCCTGAACTGCAATACGCTTTAAAGAGATGGGACGGCTGAATTTTGTCTGTTCCATACTAAAACCTCCTGACTTTTCTTCTACCATCTTATCATTAACCTTTGAAAAATCAAGTCATTTTATCCTAATAAGTACGATAAACGCAAGCTTTTTTTAACGATTTTAAAATAAATGCTAAGAAAAACGATAGACAATAAACGAGTGCAAAAAAGTTCCGTTAAGAGGCCATGTACTCGCTCATGCCAACATGGCGAATACATGGCCTCTTAACGGAACTTTTATACTAAAATTTTTGATAAGAAATCCTTTAGCCTCTCATCCTTTGGATTTTCAAACACCTGTTCTGGTGTTCCATCTTCTGCTACCACTCCTTTGTCAATAAACAACACTCGGGTTGCCACTTCCTTTGCAAATCCCATTTCATGTGTGACACAAATCATTGTCATACCAATCTCAGCAAGCTCTTTCATAACATCCAGCACCTCACCAACCATCTCCGGGTCAAGCGCCGAGGTAGGCTCATCAAACAAAATCACTTCTGGTTCCATCGCCAAAGCACGACAAATCGCTACACGCTGCTTCTGTCCGCCAGAAAGCTGTTTGGGATATGCGGTCGCTTTCTCTTCTAAGTTGACACGTCTTAGCAGTTCATATGCCTTTTTCTCCGCTTCTTCTTTTGGCATCTTCTTCAACTTAATCAGTGCAATCGTCAGATTGTCCAGAATAGTTAAATGCGGAAACAGATTAAAATGCTGAAATACCATCATCATTTTTTGACGTTGTTTATTGATATCCGTTTTTGGAGATGTAATTTCCACACCATCTAAAAATATCTTTCCATCCGTCGGCTTTTCCAGGAGATTCAAACAACGCAGCAAGGTCGATTTACCACAGCCAGATGGTCCTAAGATAACAACTACTTCTCCTTTATGAATGTCCAGAGAAATGCCATTTAAAACCTGCAGGTTATCAAAAGATTTCTTCAGATTTTCTACATGAATCATTACATTATCTAACATCGTTTTTTAATCTCCTTTCCAGCTTTCCTACCAACATACTAAGAAACATCACAATCACTAAATAAATCAATGCAACCGCAATTAAGGGCATAAATGCATCATAGGTACGGTTACGAATCAAATCACCACCTCTGGTTAAATCCCGGATACCAAGATAGCCGGAAATTGAAGTTTCCTTCAGCAGTACAATAAATTCATTTCCAAGCGCTGGCAGAATGTTACGAATTGCCTGTGGCAGAATAAAATACCACATAGTCTGTACATAATTAAATCCAAGACTTCGGCCTGCCTCAAACTGTCCAACATCAATCGAAGTAATACCAGCCCGCACAATCTCAGCTACATATGCTGAAGAATTTAATCCAAATGCAACCGTGGCTACCAAAACCGCATCAATATTCGTCTGTGCAAAGACAACATAATAAATAATCAACAACTGAATCATGACCGGTGTACCACGAATGACCGTGATATAAGCCTTACAAATCCAATTTAACAGTCCTGCTTTTCCCGTTGTATCACAGCTAAATCTCACAATAGCAAGGAGAAATCCCAATACTACACCAATAATTACTGCAGCAAAACTGATACGAATTGTAGTCAATAAACCACTTGTAATATACTGCCAACGATTCTCCTCCAAAAAATTAGTCTTGAACTTTTCAACAGAAAAAAGACGATTATCTGCCTTTTGACCATTTCTCACAATGATAACCTGCGTTGCAGTGGTATATGAATCAGAGAAGTTGATATTTTTTAATCGTTCCTCCGTCACTGTCATACCAGCCACGCCAATATCTGCTTTTCCTGACTGAACCGCACTGATGATGGAATCGAATTCCATATCATCAATTTCCAACTCCATGCCAAGCAAATCAGCGACTGCCTGTGCCATATCTACATCAATTCCAACAATCTCTCCATCCTGCACATATTCATATGGCTCAAATGTTGCATTGGTAGCCATCACGAGAGTACCATTTGTACGCTCAACTCCTTCTGGAGAAATATAAGGACTCTTACCTATATCATCTCCAATATAGTTAGCATTAATTTTGTCCAATGTTCCATTTGCTTTGAGTTCAGCCAATGCAGTATTCACCTTATCTAAAAGTTCTGTGTTTTCTTTGGCAATGCAAATCGCATATTCTTCTTCCACAAACTCCTCTGGCAAGATAGACAAATCGCTGTTAATTGCCACAAATTTCTTTGCCGGTTCTTCATCAATGAGAACACATTCTACCTTTCCCTGCTTCAATGCCAAAATTGCATCTGCACCCTTAGTAAAGCTAATTACCTCGGAACCCAATTCTTCATAGTCCGATGCATAAGTTTCTCCTATCGTTCCAAACTGTACACCAATTTTTTGCCCCGCCATAGAATCTGCATCGGTCACAACAGAAGCTGGTACTGATTCCTGTCTGCATCCGCTAACATTTACCATTAACAGGATAAGCATAGTGATAAGAGCAAGTGCTGCACAAAATCTCTTTTGAAGTTTCATACTTGTATTTCCTCCTTAAACTGACATATCTCTCAAACAGGATATATCGTTTTGCCAAAAGAAACTATACCACAAAACTTCTCAAAATACTATATGTTTTTTATATTTTTTCATAAATTTCAGCATAAATATGCATTTTTTTACCATTTATTGAAGTTTTATAATTAAAAGAGGCTTTCGCCCCACGGTTTTAACCGCAAAACAAAAGCCTCTTTTAGTTATAAAAATGTTTGAATCCATGATTCAAATACCTTCAAAACTACACACGAAATTGTTTAAACTTCTTTCATCCGTTCTTGTTCCTCTGTTTTCCTACTCCGTTCTTTGCCCTTGATGATAGTTATCATCTTGGTCAGGTCCTCGACCGATTAGTAGCAGTCAACTCCATACATTACTGTACTTCCATCTCTGCCCTATCTACCTCATACTCTCTAAGGGGTCTTACTTCTTTCGAATGGGATATCTCATCTTGAGGGGGGCTTCACGCTTAGATGCCTTCAGCGTTTATCCCTGCCAGACTTGGCTACCCGGCTATGCAGTTGATCTGCAACCGATGCACCAGCGGTCTGTCCATCCCGGTCCTCTCGTACTAAGGACAGCTCCTCTCAAATATCCTTCGCCCGCGCCGGATAGGGACCGAACTGTCTCACGACGTTCTGAACCCAGCTCGCG
>JBJELF010000028.1:0-26102 GCA_051879015.1 Lachnospiraceae bacterium | reverse complement strand
ACTTTGCAAATGCATCCACAGCAAATGTGTAATGCTGCATAGAAACACTAAATTGCTTTTTTACTTTTGTATGTGATATGAATTTTGCATCTAATAATTCATATTGCTCCACTACAGATTTCGCATAACCAAGAAATTATTCCAATAGGAAACATTTTATATCTTCCTTTTCTAAATGTCAATTAGTTTTTTTCTTATAGTAATATCTGACCTTTATTCCTAAATGGATATGCCTCGCTTATGAGGCATATCCATAGGCACACATTTCTGCGCAAATTAAGAAATCTTCCTCTTTTTGACAGATAAATCTCCAGTTAACTGTAAATTTTTATTATTTATCTGCATCATTTCATTGAAATTATAAAATTTTTTTAGTATAATTATTGCAGACTATTGGTCCAACCATTTAAAGGAGGAATAAAATTATGGTAACATGGAAAAATCTCGACACCCTTGCTTCTTATGGTGCCCTCATCAATTTAAAAAATCATGTAGACATTGCAGATGCACTGTTTGGTGAAAAAGGCGGAGAGCGTGTAGCTAGTTATAGTACACCGATGGCAGCAGGATTAAGTTATAATTATGCCGCAAAAGAGGTTGACGAAACTGTTTTGTCCACACTTGCAGCTTTAGCTGATGAGGCTCAGCTTATTGATAAGTTCAAAGAATTATATAACGGTGCAGTAATTAACACCGGTGAGAAGCGCATGGTTCTTCATCATTTGGCTCGTAAACAGCTTGGAAATTCAGTTGTTGTGGATGGTGTAGACAAGCGTGAATTTTATGTTGCTCAGCAGAAAAAAGCTGCTGACTTTGCTAACAAGGTTCATAGCGGTGAAATCACAAATGAAGCAGGTGAAAAATTCACAACCGTTGTACAGATTGGTATCGGTGGAAGTGATTTGGGTCCTCGTGCTTTATACATCGCTCTGGAGAACTGGGCAAAAGCAAACAACACATTTAAGATGGAGGCAAAATTTATCAGCAATGTAGACCCTGATGATGCCGCAGCAGTTCTTGCTTCTGTAGATGTTGCTCATTCTCTTTTTATCGTTGTATCCAAATCAGGAACAACACTTGAGACGCTTACAAATGAAGCATTCGTAAAAGATGCTCTTACAAAGGCAGGATTAAATCCATCGAAACATATGCTTGCCGTAACGAGCGAGACCTCTCCTCTGGCAAAGAGCGATGATTACTTGACTGCAATCTTTATGGATGACTATATTGGCGGACGTTACTCTTCTGTATCTGCTGTTGGTGGAGCAATCCTCTCCCTTGCATTCGGACCTGAGGTTTTTGCACGTATTCTTGACGGTGCTGCTGCAGAAGATGCTCTTGCAACAAATACAGATTTACTGAAAAACCCAGATATGTTAGATGCTCTTATTGGTATCTACGAAAGAAATGTTCAGGGATATCCTTCCACTGCTGTTCTGCCTTACTCTCAGGCATTAAGCCGTTTCCCAGCACATTTACAGCAGTGTGACATGGAGTCCAATGGAAAAACAGTTAATCGCTTTGGTGAACCTGTTGATTATGTGACTGGACCAGTTATCTTTGGTGAGCCAGGTACCAACGGACAGCATTCCTTCTATCAGTTATTACACCAAGGTTCTGATATTATTCCACTTCAGTTTATCGGCTTCAGAAGGAGCCAGCTTGGTGTTGATGTGAATATCGAAAACAGTACAAGTCAGCAGAAGCTTTGTGCAAATGTTGCTGCTCAGATTGTTGCTTTTGCATGTGGTAAAGAGGATGAAAATTTAAATAAAAACTTTAAAGGAAAACGTCCTTCCAGCATTATCATTGGAGATGAACTGACTCCAGAATCTCTTGGTGCATTATTGGCTCATTTCGAGAACAAGATTATGTTCCAGGGATTTGTATGGAACCTGAATAGCTTCGACCAGGAAGGTGTCCAGCTCGGCAAAGTTCTTGCAAAACGTGTACTTGCCCATGACACAGATGGAGCTCTTAAGGTATACAGTGATTTATTGAACATCTGATTTTTCTCAGGTAACTTGAACCGCCTTATTAAGCTGATGACTTCTGCGATAATAAGATCACAGAAGTCATCAGCTTTTTTGTGTTTAAAGAAAGAAAAAAATATGTTAACGTCTCTTGCACTTATTTTTCTTGTAGGATTGGCTATGGCTGCCATTTGCCAAAGATTAAAACTGGCACGTATCATTGGCATTAACAGGCATTCTCTTAGAACTGTATGTTTTGGATTGAGCTTACTTTTACTGATAAATGGCTCGTTCACCACCGATATATTTTAAACGTGTTCTTGCGCATACAACATGTGCATTTCCAATTTGTGTTGTTGTTACTCTTACTGGCACTGCAACAGGCTGTAAATGCATTCCAATTAAAGTATCACCAATATCAATCCCTGCCTGTGCTTGAATTGTCTCAACTGCTGCTGCCTCTTCCATGCCATACCATGCAGCAGTTGCAAAAGAACCACCTGCTTTTAGCTGTGGGACTACATTTACTTGAGGAAGATGATGTTCTTTTACTGCCTTTCTTTCTATAATTAAGGCACGATTCAAATGTTCACAGCATTGAGCTGCCAAATAAATATGGCGCTCTTTGCATGCTTGATATAAAGTATCAAAAATAGCCTCCCCAATTTCCTTGCTTGAGTAAGAACCAATTTTGTGGCTTGCAACTTCACTGGAAGAACAGCCCACCACAAGAATGTCTCCCTCCTCTAATTTTGCAGATTCCATTAATTCATCAAAAATACTTTTTGTTTGCTCTTGAATCTGTGTAAGCTTTGTGTAATGTTCTGTGGATATTCCATTCATATGTTTGTTCCCTTCTTTCAATCTAACTTTTAATTTTTTCATTATAGCACTGTTTACTCTATATGACAATTCTGTTATGATTCATTTATATGATACCAGGGTCAAAAGGTCATACCTGTTCATACAAGCATGAACAGGTATGACCTTTTGACCCGTTTATATAGTACCTTTTTTCTCCTCCTTGATTTCAGTATGCACGTAAAACATATCTTCTGGCACGGACAATCACCCAAATAAACTCATAATCTGAGCAACAATTAGTCCTGCTCCAGTGCCAATCACATACCCAAGCAAAGCCATGATAATTCCTACGGGAACCAGCGCATTGTGATATGTTCCAGCAAGAACTGGAGCCGTTGCGGTACCTCCGATATTTGCCAATGATGCTACTGCACAAGTAAAAATATCCAGTTTCAGCAATTTTGCGAGAATTAACATAAGCACAATATGAATGATGAGAATGATAAATCCAGCAAGCAGCCACATTGGAGCATTGTGCATATTGGATAGATCTGCCCGAGAGGCAATGAGAGCTACCACAATATAAAGCAGTACGTTAGAAATTTCTTCTGTACCCTTAATTTTTCCAAAGGGAGTAAGTGCTAGTCCAACCCCAAGTATCGTTACAACGAGAACAGTCCAAGTAGAACTATCAAAAAATGGAAGAATCTGATGAACCACAACTCCTGCCCTTTGCGAAAGTGCGGAGACCATGAGTCCAGAACCTACAAGAAGAATCATATTCTGCCATGTGAGTGGTTTTGTACTGGCTTTCGCTTCTTCCTCAAGGTTCTGTCCCATCTCATCAATCAATTGTGTATCTGCTTTTGTCCATGTATTGAATTTTTTTGAAAATCCAATCACCCAAAGTAAAAACATGACATAAAAGGTAGCACATACGGAATCCATCACCAGTGCGTATGCCATAGTCGATTCATCAACATCCAGTGCTGCTTGAATTGCAAGCATATTGCCGCCTCCCCCCATCCAGCTTCCGCAGAGCGCACCGAGAGCTTTCCATGCGCCTTCGCCAAGCACATCATGCATCATTGCATAGGATACAATAAATCCCAGTCCAATGGAAATGGTAGCAGCAAAAAAACCAACCAACATTTTCGGTCCGAGCTTGATAATTTTTTTCAGATCGCAGCGCAGCAACATTAAAAACAACATGGCATATAATATCGGATTTTTGAATAAACGATACGCTTCTGCAGTCGCTTTCAAATCCCATAATCTTACCGTGCATAAAATCATAAGTCCGAGATAAATCAACACAATCGGTGGTGCAAATCTGAAAAATCCAGATGCCAACTTTCCTTTGAATAGTTTTGGCAAACATACCAGTATTCCAGAAATAAAGACTAACGCTGCAATGTAATGAAACCCATCTGTAATCATTTTATCTTCACCTTCCGTAATATCCTTCAGATTTTTGATCTTGTCTGAAATATGGTTATTCTATAATAAAAAATTCTCCTCATCCTTTTTTCATGCAAGAGGAAGCTTTTTCATATTCTCTCCCATTTTGCATGATAATATTCTCTTCAGATAGTTTTTTGACATTCAATTTTTTGAAACTGGAAATAGGAAACGTGCTTTTATTAGATTCGTATGTATAAAACAAAGTTTTTTTTCGATAATAATAAAAAATCACTTGACAATTTCTTTTTGATTAGTTATTATAAACTTTAGCTAGTATATTCTAACTAAAGTTTTTTGAAAGGAGATTCCATGAGTCAGGAGTTATTGAAATTGCTGCGAGAAGCGGATATGCACAACATAGAGTTACAGCTTGCTATGCAATGTGCTCCCGTACTTGCTAATTTAAAGGTATCTAATTTGCTCATCACGAAATCACATTATGTTCAGAGCATACGTCAGATGGCGCATAGGTTAGCTCTTTCTTGCTTTGTGCTGACACAGGTAGATGAACGTGTCACACTGCTGCTATACCGTGCAGAGGAGTTGATTGCCTATCTAGGAAAATCAGATGTATCCTCTTTTTTGCAGAAAATAGGATATGATGAAAGAGATTTGTTTGACCAGCTGCGCCATTTTTGCGGTCGCTATCAAAACTATCTGTCTCATGGAATTGATTTTCCTCATGAAATGGGATTGTTTTTAGGATATCCCCTGGAAATTGATTCGATTCATAAGAAGTCTATTGTACATTTTGTGTTCTATTTTCAGGCGCATAATTTTCATATTTTGGCGCAGGATGTTTCTTGCTGTTCCATATTTCATCCGCAGCTATCTCCCAATCAGAGGCATATTGTTTGCATTTCTCACACAGATGTTCCACGGTTTCCGGTGATTCCAAATCTGTATTGTGAGCATTGGTATTATGTACCATCTGCTGCAGTATCTCTGGATTTTCCAACATAGGACATGGACGCAGATGATTGTGATTAAAAGGTTGTCCTTTATGATATGCCATAAAGAGTGGACTCTGCAAAATTTCCAAAATGGAGCTGTCATGAATATTTGCATTCGAATAATGGATAAATACACATGGCTCCGCATCTCCTGCAGAATTAATATGGAAATAGTTTCGTCCACCTGCGATACAACCGCCTACATATTCACCGTCATTTTGGAAATCCATCGGATAAAATGGAATAGCACACTGATTAGAGCGTACATAACGAATTCTCTCAATCATATATTTACGCTGCTCCAATGTTGGCATTAGCTCTATCACTGCATTGTTTCCTACGGGCATGTAGTGGAAGTAAAAACCAAAGCGAGCGCCCTTATCGGCCAGCATTTGCAAAAAATCATCACTGGTTACTGCTTCAATATTATTTCTGGTATAACAGATGGAAGTACCAAACACAATACCATATTTCTTCAGTAAATCCATAGCACGCATCACCGCTTCATAGTGACCATCGCCTCGGCGTGCATCGTTGGTTTCTGGTGTTCCCTCAATAGACAGTTGGAAAGTAATATTGCCCAGTCTGACTATTTCTTTACAGAAATCTTCATCAATTAATGTAGAGTTTGTATAAATTGAAAATTCTACATCATTATGCTTTTCGGCCAGACGAAGAATATCTTTTTTGCGAACCAGCGGCTCACCTCCGGTCATCATGTAAAGGTAAACACCCAACTCCTTGCCCTGAGTCACAATTTTATCCATATCCTCGTACGATAAATGATATTTGTGTCCATAAGTGCCAGACCAGCAGCCAGCACAATGCATATTGCAGGCGGAAGTAGGGTCAAATAAAATGAGCCAAGGGATGTTGCACTGATATTTTTCTCGATTTTTGCGGATCATTTTTGTGCCTCTAAAAAATGCTTCATAGCCCAAATTCATCAAAGCCATCTTGGCTACATGAGGATTCGTTTCGTCCAAAACTCGGTTAATAAAAATCATCCATCGATTGTTTGGGTCTTGGATGGCATCTCTGACATGGTCATATTGCTCCTTAGACACAGCATTTCCATAAAAGGACTCTGCCAGGTCTACAAGTTTCAAAAAGCATTCCTCTCTATCTTTATTCATGGTAGATAATATACTGTCTACTAGCTTTTCTATCATTTTGCGCTGCATCGCATGAGTTACATTTTGAATCGTATTGCTCATATTACTTAATCTCTCCTTTGTGTTTTGATTCTATCATAGCGTTGACAAAATTCTTTTGCATTAGACAGTATTTGACAATTGTCCCATTTAGTAACACTTCTTAAAATTTGTCCTCCGACATTTTATGACATTCCATACAAATTGTCCCAAAATTCTGTCAACAATTATTTTGTCAAATAACCATTTTTCATGTATAATGTAAAATAATTATATTGGGGTCAAAAGATATTTTGACCTCTTGATAGAATGGGAAATACTTTATAGCTGATTCTACATTAATGAAAGGGGAGATATTTTATGGCTGATTCTACCTTAACAAAGCGAGCGCTTGCTTCTGCTTTAAAAGAACTCATGATGGAGATTCCATTTGAAAAAATTAATATTGCTCAAATTTGCGAAAGATGTAACATGAATCGCAAGAGTTTCTATTATCATTTTAAGGATAAATATGATTTGGTAAATTGGATTTTCGATATCGATTTTATTACAGTACTAGATCAGTACGAAGAAGAAAATTGTAATGTAGATGTAAGTAATCGTGACTATTGGGTTTTTATTGAAAAGTTATATCGAGTTTTTTATGAAAATAGAAGTTTTTATCGAAAAGCTTTGGCAATTCAGGGACAAAATTCTTTCTTGGATCATTTTAGAGAATGTATGCAGCCACTGTTCATTCAACGTCTTTCCATAATTTATGGTCAAAAAAAGATGGACTCATTCAGCGTCTCCCTGCTTGCTGATTTGAGTGTGGATGTTTTAAATCGCTGGCTTCTGGAAAAAGATTGTATGCCGCCAGAACAACTGATGAGCATTTTAAAATCTCTATCAGAAGCCGTCGCGTCCACATTATGTAATGAATTTCATCCATCTCATGAATCAGTATGAGTTTTTAAGAAAGCCTTTGCCAAAATTTCTTGCAGAGATTCCAGATAAATATTGCTTTCTTGAATGGATTTTATTTTTCCAGGATATCGGAAGTTACCATTTTTATCAAAATATACAAAACAGGTGTCCTCTGATACTATTTTATCAATGTAACAGTTGTCTCCATATAATTCCCACAAAATCATCTTATATTCTTGACTGACACGAGCCTCTGTGACCATATGATATACTTGGTTCTGTACGTATTCTGGACATCCATGTTGATGAATCAGGACAGCTGCCAATGGATGAAGCTGCTGCATACTATAAAATAGGTCACCGTTGGCTATCTTGTCGATATCCTGTTCTGTGTAATTATAATAACAGCCATATAACATTTTTTCCTCTCTCAGACGATGACAGATATGTTCTGCTTTTTCATCATACAAAACCATAATAGCTACATTATTGAAGAGTTTCATTTCATCCAAAAACTCTTCTGTCAAAACATTGGAAGGACAAAATAAAAAAAATGCGCTGTTTGTGAATTCTTTTAGAATGCTCAAAATATTTCGGTCAAAATAATCCATAAAAATTGCCCATGTAAAAATTCCCATTTGTTCCCCCTCTTTGACCATAGAAAAATAGCGTTTTGGATACCGTTTCATCTGTCTTTCTCCAAATTCAAAGAGTACCGTCCAAGGAACATTGTAGTTCGATGCTGCCTCCCATGTGCGAATTTTTTCTACTCCCACAGTGTAGCCATTATATCCCATATTCATGCCAAATTTCAGCAGTCGTTCCGTATCTACATTGACGACTACATCGCTTACCAAAGAATAATAACCACTGGTCTCATTTTTGAGCATTTTGTGAGCCGTCTCAAAAAAGTTTTTTTGAAATCGTCCTTTTGAAAAATTCATGGCCAGCTCTATTAAATTGCGAGTACTGCTCTGGGGCGCTTCTTTGATATCTCGAATTGTTTTTCGAACCATTGTTTCTACCACAATTTTGGCGATATTATCATTTAACATTTGCATTCCTCCCTTACTTTTCGGTTAATCCTATTTATACTTTATCTATAATAGTATAGCAATGAATTAAGCGGAAAAAAATAGACATTTTTCTTTATCAGTCATAGATTAGGACATTTTTCTTATTATGAGTAAAAAATTGTAATCATTCTAACAAAATTCTCTGTTATCCCTATTTTTTATTCATCGGATGATA
The DNA here is from genome assembly GCA_051879015.1 of Lachnospiraceae bacterium. Taxonomy (GTDB): domain Bacteria; phylum Bacillota; class Clostridia; order Lachnospirales; family Lachnospiraceae; genus JBJELF01. Next base: position 17,597 of record JBJELF010000028.1, on the reverse strand, counting down.
GTAAAGAAATTATACAAAAAAACGATAGATTTTACAATAAGCTTTGTATGAATTTTCTGTATTTGCGATAATGGGATTTATTTGACCTTTCATGCAGCAAGTGCAGTGGCGGTATGATGGGAAGATTTATTTTTCAGGCTCTCTATTGCTTTTTGCGACAGAGAGCCAGGTATCTTTTTTACTGATACGTACTGCGCATTTTTTTGCGAATTTTTCTCCAGATATTAAAACAGGCCAGTGTAACACCTGCCATCAGCAAGAAAAGCATAGTATAAGCATTGCCGCCTTCGTTGTAACTTTTCATTTCGCTCCATTTGGTATCCAACTCATCATTTACCTCGTTGGACAGATTCGTAAACACCTGAGTTTTTGCCAGCTCTTCTTCCGACGGATAGGCAATTTCATTATATTTCATTTCATCATCTAAGCATTCCCAAATTTCTGTACTCGGAGTGGTATAGCCAATGTATTCGCAGTTAGCTACGCCCACATCAATCTCACACATATAGTTAATGAACATCTCGGCGGCTTCCTGATTCCTGCAGGCAGTTGGAATGCACATATTGTCGATAGACAAAACAGAACCTTCCTCGGGAAAGACCCAAGCCAAATCTGGATTATCATCAATCATGGTGATAGCATCACCTGAGTAGTAAACACCGACAGCTGCCTCACCACCTTCTATCTTGTCAAAGATTTCGTCCATAACATAGGCTTGTACCAGAGGTTTCTGTGCTTTGAGTTCTTCGATGACAATAGAAACTTCGTCTACACTGTCTGGATTGATACTGAAACCTAGCTTAAAAGCTGCGATAGCGTAGGCATCACGACTATTATTAAACATCAAAATATTACCCGCATATTCACTGTTCCACAAATCTGCCCAGGAAGTCGGTGCTGTGCTGACCATGGAAGTATTGTAAATAATGCCTGTGGTACAAATCATATAGGGTACACTGTACTTATTTCCTGGGTCAAAATCCTGATTCATATACTGGTCATCCATGCGTGCCATGTTTGGGACATTGTCATGATTGATTGGCAGCAGCATTTCTTCGTTAATCATTTTTGCCACCATGTAATCTGAGGGAACAATTACATCGTAATCAGCAGCTCCCGATTTGATTTTTGCATACATAGTTTCATTGGAATCAAATGTAGTATAGTTGACCGAGATTCCTGTCAGCTCTTCAAAAGCCGAGATAACATCGACACTGTCATCAGAGCCGTTGGAGATATATTCTCCCCAGTTATATACATTAAGAGAAACACCATGTCCTTGAAAACGAGTCCAATCATAATCTGCCGATACACAGATATCTTCGTTGACTCTAATCATGTCATTGTCATCGGCAGCAAAAACAGTTAATCCATTTAAGACCAGTGCGAGTGATATACCAGCACAAAACAAAGTTGTCCTTTTCATCGCCACACCTCCTAATTTTTTGTTTGATTTTTCTTGTAATTACGGCTTTCCAAACTGTTGGAAATCATAATAATTGAAAGAATCACAATAAACATAATGGTGGAAAGTGCATAAATTTCTGGACTGACCTTACGGCGAGTCATAGAGTAAATCTGCAGAGGCAGGGTTTCCAAGGTGCCACAGTTGAAGTAACTAATCATGAAATCGTCGATAGAATAGGTCAGACAAATTAAAAAGCTTGACAATACTGCCGGCATAATTTCTGGCAGAACTACCTTAAAAAATGCCTGATGGGGATTGCATCCTAAATCCAATGCAGCCTCATACAGACGGATATCCATCTGACGCAGCTTTGGCAATACGTTAAAAATTACATAAGGCACATTAAAGGCAATATGAGCGATTAGCAACGTAGGGAATCCCATAATCGTGTTCGGCAAAAAATCCACCTTGACAGCGATGGTCTGATAGGCTACGAACATCAACATCAGAGAAATACCAGTAATAATCTCGGGATTAACTACTGGAATATAGGTGATATTGGTAATCAAAAGCCTCGGTTTGGTCTTCATAGAATTAATACCGATAGCTGCGCTGGTACCAAGAACCGTTGCTATGATAGCAGAAATTAACGCCAACTCCAGGGAAAGTACGAGGGCGCTCAAAATACTGGAGTTACTAAACAAACTTTTATACCATTTCAGAGTTACGCCAGTAAATAATGCATAGCCCTTACTCTCATTGAAACTGAAAATCATCATATAAGCGATGGGCAAATACATAAATCCAAAAAATAAAATTACATAGGTACGCTGCAAAATGCGAAGATGTCTCGTTTTCATTATGCCACACCCTCCATTTCATCTTCATCAAAACTCGATGTAAAGCTCATACAGATTAATACAATTACCATCAAAACCAAACTCATAGCAGAACCGACATTCAGATTGTAGCTGTTTCCTAAAAACTGCATCTCAATTAAATCACCAATCAGCAGATTGGAACCACCGCCCAACATACGGCTAATCGCAAAGGTAGATACAGATGGCACAAAAACCATCGTAATGCCGGTGCAGATGCCGGGTACACTCATGGGAATTAAAATGCGGGTTAAAGTTTTTCTCATATTAGCACCTAAGTCCTGTGCTGCTTCTATCAATGATGCATCAATCTTAGTCATGCTGGTATATAATGGCAAAATCATATAAGGAAGATAGTTATAAACCATACCCAATATTACTGCACCTGAAGTGTTGAGCATGGTATAAGGTCCAAGACCGAAGAACCCCAGCAAGGTATTAATTGGTCCGTTGATACTTAAAAGACCCATCCATGCATAGGTACGCAGTAAGAAATTCATCCACATAGGAAGCATCACCAACATCAGCATGATATGTTGTTTATTGGCACGCAATCTGGAAAGAAAGTAACCAATAGGAAAAGCCAGCACCAGACAGAGAATCGTTGCAACCAATGCCAACAAAAGGCTTCGGGCAAATACACTGCCATAACCGCCTGCCTTAGCCAGATTATCCAGTGTAAACGCACCGCTTGCATCGGTAAAAGCATAATAAATTACAATTAATAATGGAATGATGGTAAAGACAACCATCCATACTAAATACGGAATTGCCAGGCGTTTATTGTTCATCTTTGTTTCACCTCATCTTCCATGCGAGACATAATATGAATCTCATCTGGTCCAATATTCATTCCAATCAATTCTCCTGGCTTGCAGGCCTTTGTGGAGTGAATCAACCATGATTTACCTTCACAATCTACCTGCATCTCGAAGTGGACACCCTTAAAGATAACATTCTTGACTTCACCTACCAGCATACCATTCGTTGGCGCTACTACCTGCACATCCTCTGGACGCACCACAATCTGTACCAATTCGTCCGGCGCAAATCCCTTATCAACGCAGACAAAATCTCTTCCGCCAAACTCCACCAAATAATCTTTTTTCATGATACCATCAATAATGTTAGAGGCACCGATAAAGTCCGCCACAAAAGCATTCTTCGGTTCATTGTAGATTTCTTCTGGTGTACCAATTTGCTGAATCTTGCCTCTATTCATAACAACTACAGTGTCGGACATGGTTAATGCTTCTTCTTGGTCATGAGTGACATACACAAAGGTAATGTTCATTTCACGCTGCAAACGTTTTAATTCCAACTGCATTTCTTTTCTCAGCTTCAAATCCAGAGCACCTAACGGTTCATCGAGCAAAAGTACTTTTGGCTGATTAATCAAACTGCGTGCAATGGCAACACGTTGCTGTTGTCCACCAGACATCTGACTGATGCTTCTCTGTTCAAATCCTTTCAGTCCCACAACTGTCAGCATCTCCTGTACCTTCGCACGAATCTGTTTTTCGTCCATTTTTTTCAATCGAAGGCCGAAAGCTACATTTTCAAAAACATTTAAATGTGGGAACAGAGCGTATTTTTGAAATACCGTGTTGACATGGCGCTTATAAGGCGGCAAATCGGTAATTTCCTGTCCATCGAAATAGATGTGTCCTGCGTTCGGTTCTAAAAAACCACCGATTAATCGAAGGGTAGTGGTTTTTCCACAGCCTGATGGTCCTAAGAATGTGACAAATTCCTTGTCATGGATGTCCAGATTTAATCCATCCAAAATTCTTTCTCCATCAAATTCAACAACAATATCCTTCAGCGATACAATGATAGAATTATTATCCATCTTTCGTTATCCCCCTTTGCGGAAATATATTTTTTTGGCACACAAACTATAATTTATCGAAACATTGCAATACTGTCAATATTTTTTATATTTTCTTTTAAAAAACTTTTTTTCGACAAGAAATTCTAAAAAATATAAGTTAAAAAGGCGAAAAATGATTGATTTTTCCATCCAATTTCATGCGTTCATCATGGGGCATCTTCGCCCATCTCCAATCTCCAATGTCCCCCTGCTCTACTGCATGAAAGATGCGGCGGCGAAGGTCGGGATAAGTCTGGGATAATTGGGTAATCAGCTGCTTTATTTCCGTGCGTTTGGTCTGTCCATCGTATGGACATGGATTTTTCATGACAGGAAGCTGATAGTTCTTCTGAAAAGCGCGAATTTCTCCTTCTGAGACATAAATAAGGGGGCGAATCAGCTGCATACCGCTCTCCCCCAGTTTAGTCCAAGGAGCAAATGCATAAAAACGCCCCTCGAAAATTAAAGACATCATAGCTGTCTCAATGACATCGTCTCGATGATGCCCATAGGCTGCCTTGTTGCAGCCATGCGCTCTTAAAGCATCATAGAGTGCTCCCCTGCGCAGCCTTGCACAGATGGAGCAAGGACTTTCTTTTTCATGGGATGCCACAATTGCGCCAATCTGTGTTGGAACAACAAAATAAGGTACTTCCAGTTGATGACATAATATTTTTATGTCATCAACATGAATGGTACCAAATCCTTGGTCTATTGTAAAAGCTTTCAGTTCAAAGGGAATCGGATAAAAACGACGCAGCCCTGCCAGTGCATATAATAAAGTTAAGCTGTCTTTTCCTCCTGAAATACCGATGCCGATACAGTCTCCTTCCTGAATCAGATTGTAAGCTTGTACTGCCTGCCTGGTATAACGGTACAATTTTTGCAGATGCATGGCACTCACACTTTCTCTGAATCGAAGAATTGAACTGTCATTTCTTTCATTCTGCGGCTTTCAATGGGTGTAAATCCATGTCTCTGACCTGAAAAGACGGTGAGTTTGGCTTGAGGATAACATTTTTGCGCACGTTCACTATAGTTTAGAGGTACAATCAAATCTGCATCGCCGTGAAGAATGAGAACTTTCTTGTCAAATGTTCCAATATGCTGAAAGACATCATAATCATGAATCGTCTCAAAAAAGATACGTCCTAAGTTCATTCCCCATAAATTTTCTACATCTGGAATATCCTCTCGCTTTGGAAAACGACATCTCCAGTAATCTGGAATACAAAATGCAGGATACAGCAGAGTAATTGCACGAAATTCCTTTTTTCTTTCCTCGGCTGCCAATGCAGTCACCAATCCACCTTGACTTTCTCCAAAGAGAAAAATATTATTCTTATCCACAATTTCCCATTTCTTTGCCTCGTCCAGCACAGCAAACAAATCTTCTATTTCTGTAAAAATAGTCATTTCGGTTGTCGCAAGCGTACTTTTGGAATGTACAGAACCACCGCAGAAATCATACGTAATTGCAGCCATGCCATGTTCAACGGCAATGAAAGCTAATTCTTTAAAATCGTTCTCAGTACCGTTAAAGCCATGGCTGATAATGAGCAATGGATAGCAGCCATGTTCCGCAGGAAGGTAGGCAGTTCCAGAGATTGTACGGTTGTGGTGCAAAATAGAAAGTTTCTTTTCTAACATGATAGTCTCCTCTTTTCTTCGTTTTTTTACTCAAATGTTTCCTCACAACAAAATTTTTTCTACTTCAAAGGTTCCGTCCTCATGAATGGTCATAATCGCGAGTGTGTTCTGTCCTGTGCGGCTGATGCTGCAGCTTCCGGGATTGAGCAGCAACACTCCCTCGGGTGTGTAACTTTCTTTGTAAATATGGGTGTGTCCTGTAATAATGACCTGTGCTCCGATCATCTTCTTGACTGCGTCACGTCCCATATCATGCCAATCATGTACCATAAAAAAAGTTACTTTCTCAATCGTAAAACGCTGACTCTTTGAAAGTCTGGCGCACCATGATTCTCTATCATTATTCCCTTTTACAAAATAGACATGTTTGCAGTTCATCCGAAACATATCTGCATATCGCTCATGGCAGATATCTCCTGCGTGAAGAAGGTAGTCACAGGTTTTCACCCGTTCCAGTACCATGGGAGACACAAAATCATGGGTATCTGAGATAATTGCGACCCTCGTCATTTTATTCCTCCGTAAAATAGGCTATCATAAGCTGATCCATGGTAAATTGACTTTCAGCTCCCATCAGCTCACGAGCCGAGTGCATTGCTAAAAGCGGCACACCCAAATCCACAATCTTCATCGGCAGATTTGCTGATAAAATAGAGCCCAAAGTAGAGCCGCCGCGCACATCAGAACGATTGAAAAACACTTTGTAAGGCAGATGATATTTGCGGCAAAGTCCTTCCAACACACCCACCGCTGAGCTGTCGGAGGCATAACGCTGATTGCTCTCTAGCTTAAAGGCTATTTCATTTCCAAGGACAACGGTGTTGGTCAAATCGCATTTCTCTGGGTGAGCTGGATGAATGGCGTGAGCTACATCCAGGGAGGCTGCAAAGCCGCCTAAAATCAAGTTGATGTATTCTTCTCTGTTTAATCCCAAGCTGATAGCTAACTTTTCCAGCATCATTGGAAATACACTCGAGTCTGCACCTTGCTTTGAGCGAGAACCACATTCTTCATTATCAAAAAGCATAATGGCATCGATACCTGTCTTGCGAGTACCATTGATAATACCATGCAGACAGGATTGACAGGAAGTAACATTATCTAATCTTGGGCTGGAAATATATTCTTCTTTCAAACCTGCAAGACAGGCTTTCTCATAAACATAGACATATAAATCAAATCCTAAAATATCATTTCGTTTTACTTTTGCCTCCTCGGCAATGACATCCATAAACCAATCATATTTGACATCATCATCGGAGGCGATACCCATCAATGGGACTAAATCGTTTTGCTGATTTAGAGCAAAACCCGTATTTGCCTCACGATTAAAATGGATAGCCAAGTTAGGAATTGTGATAACTGGACGGGCAAAATCAATCATGATATCCTTTGGATGAAATGCATTGTCTCCCGCAACTGTCACTTTTCCGGCAATGGATAAAGGTCTGTCCATCCAGGTATTGTAAATAGGACCGCCATAAACTTCCACATTGAGTCGGCGGTATCCTTTTTTCCATAAGCTGGCATTGTTTTTAATACGCAGACAGGGCCAGTCTGTATGTCCAGTAGCGATACGCAGCTGCTGTCCTGCCTCAAAATCCGGATTGATGCGAAATGCCGCCAACGTCGTGCCATATACATTGACATAGTAGCTATGTCCTTTTTGCAGATTCCAGTTTGTATCCATCTGTAACGGCTCAAACCCCACTGCTTCCAACTGTTCGATTCCATACTTTACCATATGGTAAGGCGAAACCGCATGATTACAAGTTTCTATTAGTGAGTCAATTGATTGTTTTTTATCCATGTTTGTTGTCACTCCTTTGTTCTTTTTCATGATTCAGTCAATTTTGTTTTCTGCCGGCTTTCTTGATGCTGCTTGATTTGAAGCAAAATTTCATCTGGAATTTCGAGATTTCCTCGTCCAATGCCCATTTGAATAGAAGGCTTATTCGCACCATGAAAATCTGATCCACCTGTGATAAACAAATCAAATTCCATGGCCAATTTTCTTGTCAGTTTTTCCTCCTCAGGTGTATTGAGGGAATAAATCGCTTCAATCCCATCGAGTCCATTGCCTTTTAAGTCAGCAAGAAGGATTCGCTGTTGTTCCTCATCTTTTTTATACAAATTTGGATGGGCTAACACTGCCAAACCACCTGCTGCATGAATGGCCTCAATGGCTTGTTTTGGCTCCATTTCCTTTTTTTCCATAAAAAATGGTTTTCCAGGATTAAAATATTTCTTGAAGGCATCAGAAGGAGTCTCAATATACCCTTTTTCCAACAGAAAACGAGCAAAATGCATTCTGGTTACAATGGTATTGGGGAAACGCTCAGCAATCTGCTTTTCGTCTATATCAAAACCTGCATCATGCATCTTAGCAATCATTTGACGATTTCGATTGGTACGAACCGCCAAGGCTTTTGCTAGCTGCTCAAGCAGCACTGAATTTTTCCAATCGATTCCATATCCTAAGATATGAATTTCACGATGATTCTCTAAGGCAGAAATTTCAATTCCAGGAATCACCGTAAAATGGTAATTCGCAGCAGCTGCTAACATTTCCTCAATTCCATCCACCGTATCGTGGTCTGTCAGAGCAATCGCATGCAGACCACACCGTATCGCTTCCTGAACCAACTCAGTCGGGGTCAGTGTACCGTCTGAAGCGGTAGAATGTACATGTAAATCTATCATAATTCAATTCCTTTCTTCAAACATTTATTTTTGAGTAGTATTCTTTCGAGTTGTACTCCTTATGGTAATTTGCTTGAATTGATATAATGATGTTGGGGGAACAATCACTGATATTGTGCTCGATAAAGTTCATAGTAGAATCCTTGCTGCTGCATTAAACTTTCATGAGTACCTTGTTCCACAATATCTCCATCCTTTACTACCAAAATGGTGTCTGCATTTTGTATCGTGGACAGACGATGGGCGATGACAAAACAAGTTTTATTCTTCATCAGCTCATTCATAGCCTCTTGAATGAGCTGTTCTGTTCTTGTATCTACATTGGAGGTTGCCTCATCCAGAATCAACATTTTGGCATCTAAAAGCATTGCTCTTGCAATGGTAATCAGCTGCTTTTGTCCCTTGGAAATATTGGTTCCGTTATCACTTAAAATCGTATCGTATCCATTCGGCAGATTCATAATATAATCGTGAATATGGGCCATCTTTGCTGCTTGAATGATTTGCTCCCTTGATATATTGTCATTTCCGTAGGCAATATTTTCTGCAATGGTACCATAAAAAAGCCAGGTATCCTGCAGCACCATAGCATAGGAACGGCGAATACTATCTCGTGTAAAATTGTAAATATTGTTTCCATCAATGGAAATTTTTCCACTGTCCACATCATAAAAGCGCATCAGCAAATTGACCAAAGTAGTTTTTCCTGCTCCCGTTGGTCCAACGATGGCAATAAGTTTTCCTGCTGCTGCATTCACATTGACATCGTGAAGAATTGTTTTCTCTGGCACATATCCAAATTTCACATGTTCTAACTTGACATTACCGTAAATATCTTCCAAGATTTCTGCCTTTTCTGAGTCACTGGCCTCAGGAACTTCGTCAATGAGACGGAACACTCGCTCTGCTGCCGCAAAAGCCGATTGGAATTCACTCATGATATTAGCCGCTTCGTTAATTGGTCCTGAAAATTTTCTGGAATACTGCACAAAGGAAGAAATATCTCCAATCAACATCGAACCGCCCATGTACAGAATAGCACCGAACACAGTTACTAAAGAAATCGAGATATTGCTGATTAAGTTGACCGTTGGACCAACCATACAGCCCATGTAATCAGCCTTATAGTAAGCATCGACTGCGTCGGTGTTTTGTTTGGCAAACTTACGAATCGCATTTGGCTGCTGATCATAGGCTTTCAAAGTCTTCTGTCCCCACATCATTTCTTCAATATATCCATTTAATTGACCGAGTTTTCCTGAACGGGCACGGAACAGAGGCCGAACTATGCCTGCTAATTTTTTAGTAAAAAAGATTGCCATTGGTACTGTTACTACAAACACCAATACTAATTTCGGTGAAATGACAAGCATCATGACAAAAGAGCCAACGACGGTTACGATACTGGAAAAAACAGAGACCACATCATTAGACAGACTGGCGTTGACTGTGTCAATGTCATAAGATACTTTACTGATAATATCTCCCGCTGCATTCTGGTCAAAGTAGCGAATGGGCAAATCCATCAAATGAAAGAACATATCTTGACGCATCTCAAATGCAATATGCCGTGATACATGAACCATAATCATGGATAACAGGTAGGATAAGATGGAGGAAATACCGTAAACCACAATCATCCAGCCAGCATAGCGCCAAACTCTGCCTAAATCCACTCTGCCAGCTCCCAGTTCAATGACTTTGATAGCGTAGCCTGACAGCATTGGACCTAATAAAGAAAATATATTTGATACTAAACTACAGATAATAGCCAATAAAAGCCACCACTTATAACGCAGCAGATAAGTAGAAATTCTTAGCAAGATACGTTTATTATTGTTCATCTGCAGCACCTCCTTGAAAACGTGGGTCTCCCATCTGTGAGGCAGCAATCGAACAATATAGTTCACAATTTTTCATTAATTCTTCGTGCGTTCCTATTCCCCGCACCTCTCCCCTGTCTAACACCAAAATCTTATCTGCGTGTTTAATGGAACTCACACGCTGAGCAATAATAATTTTTGTTGTCTTTACAAAATGAAGACGAATTTCTTCTCTCAGTTTTGCATCTGTCCCGTAATCCAATGCGCTGGAACTGTCATCCAACACCAGAATTTCTGGGTTGCCTGCTAAGGCACGGGAAATCAACACACGTTGTTTTTGTCCACCGCTCAAATCGGCACCGTGAATGCCGCAGACATAATCCAAGCCTTTTTCGTGGATAAATTCGGATGCCTGTGCATATTCCACTGCCTTTAAAATAGCTTCTTCCGATAAGTCACGTCCAAAAGAAATGTTTTCTCGAAGCGTATCATGGAAGATGACATCATTTTGGAATACTGCTCCAAAGTGACGACGAAGTTCTTCCAAAGGAAGACTGCGCACATCACATCCTTTTAGGTAAATTGCACCTTCATTTGTATCGTAAAAACGCATCAGCAGATTGATAATTGTAGATTTTCCTGAGCCAATTGGGCCGATGATACCTAATGTCTGCCCTCTATATAATTCAAAGTTGATATTTTGAAGATTCGTCTTGCCCTCCTCGTATCCAAAGGTTACATGGTCGAAAGAAATGAGAGCATCTGTTATTTTGGGCGGTCGTTTTTCTACAATCAAATCCTGCTCTGTCTCCAAAATTTCTACAATTCTCTTTCCTGAGGCATCTGCCTTGGAATAAATTGTAAAAAGTCGTGATAAAAACAAAATAGTATTCAAAATCATAGTGACATACGACAGAAATGCCACAATCGTACCTGGTTTTAATAAACCTGCATTAACACGGTAGGCACCTACAATAACAATACCTACAATACCTACATTTAAAAAGAAGGTACACAGTGGATTCATGGCATTCATAAATAAATTTGCTCTCTGTTCTTTTTTGACCAATTCATAACTGTACTCATTAAAACGCTGTTTTTCATAGTCTACACGGGACAATGCCTTGATGACGCGAATCCCCGTAATATCCTCACGCATAACACGTACAAATTTATCGTTTGTTTTTTGAATTTGAGTATACAACGGGATTCCATATTTGGAAATTGTAATAATACAAATCACCAATACTGGAATCAAGGCAATCATAACTAAGGTCAAAAATACATCTAAGGAAAAAGCAAGACAGATACCGCCTATCAACATAATCGGCGCACGTACACCAAGTCGCTGCATCATGCCTAACATCTGATGAATGTTGTAGGTATCGGATGTTGCTCTTGACAACAAGGAAGGCATTGTATAATATTCCGCCTGCTTGTTCGACAAATAAGAAATTTTTGTGTATAAATCCAGACGAATGCGCTCTGTTGCATCCCTTGCTACCTTTGATGCTTTACGGTTGGCCGTAATATTTCCCACCAATGCTCCAAAAGAAAGCAACAGCATGACACCCCCACTGGCATACACCAACCGAATTTGTTTCATCGGAACAATGTCATCGATGACGATGGACAGTGCCATAGGCACCAACAATTCGCAAACTGTTGCTATAATTTTGATTAAAAGTCCCACCAACATACCGCCAAGATAAGGCTTGATGTACTTCATCAACTTAATCATTTGCTCATCCTCCCATTTCCGTCAAACAGAACTTTTTTGCTGAAACGTCAACTCAAAAAATTGTACCACAAAAAATCCATTTATGATAGTCTAATTATAACATTTGTATCGTATTTTTTGTTGAGCTAAGTAAATATTTAACAGGATAACAGATCCGCGTAATCATTTTCATGTCTTTGTGCATATATTAATAGTAATCAATACATTAGGAGAAAAATCAGGATGAAATCACTTTGTTCAAAAAAATGGCTTCAATTCTTTATTCTTTTTTTTATTGGTGGAATAATTTATTGTCTCATTGAATGGCTGTGGCGTGGTTACTCCCATTTCAGCATGTTTTTTATGGGAGGCATTTGTTTTTTCCTTTGCGGCAGTGTCAATGAAGGAATGGGACGTAGGGATATGGCTCTCGGGAAACAAGCATTTCTCTGTATGATACTTATTACTTTCGCTGAACTGATTGCAGGCATTATCTTAAATCTTTGGCTTAAACTAGATATTTGGGATTATAGCAACTTGCCTTTTAATTACAAAGGGCAAATTTGCTTGACCTACTCTTTGTTATGGTACCTACTCTCTATTCCTGCTATCTGTCTGGATGATTGGATTCGTTGGAAATTTTTTTGCGGAAAGCAGCGCAAACATCACTTTTTTTAACGATTTCATTCAAATTGCAGGTTTAAACGGATTATAATCATGCACACAAATAGTCCCTTTTCACAGTGCATCTGCACTGCAAAAAGGGACTGTTTATTTTCCGAATTTTAAGCTTTATTCTCCAACTCTTTTACTAATTTTTCGATGCAGCCATCTTCAAATGGACAATCTAAACCAATTTCCTGAATCATATTGATAAAGAAATCCCTTGCAGAAAGTTTGCATAGCTTCAAATAATTGTTCCATGCTTTCTTATAGTCCTTATCCATCATGACTTTAAATTGCATTGCACAAATACTTGCTAATACATAGTCAATATAATAGAATGGAGCATAGAAAATATGTCCCTGCCTTTGCCAATAACCGCCCTTTCCAAAGAACGGGTCGTTGTCATAATCCAAATGTGGACGATAAATTTTTTCCAAGTCAGCCCAAACTTGCTTTCTCTGAGCTGGAGTCATATCTGGATTGGCATAGATAATATGCTGAAATTCATCTACCATACAGCCATACGGAATAAAAACTGCAGAATCGGTAAAGTGCATACTCAGATAATCATTCTTACGCTCGCCAAAGAATAAATCCATCCAGTTGTAGGTAAAATACTCCATGGACATAGAGTGAATTTCGGCAGTTTCCATCGTAATATCAGCAAACTCACGAATTTCTTCATCGCGCAGCAGATATCCCTGAAAGGCATGACCACACTCGTGAGTGATGACATCTACATCACCACTGGTGCCATTGAAATTGGCAAAGATAAATGGAGAATGATACTTAGGGATATAAGTCATATAACCGCCAGCTTGTTTGTTCTTTCTGCCTAGAACATCAAACAGTTCATTTTCCATCATAAAATCGAAAAACTCAGCCGTTTCTGGAGATAATTCATGGTACATTTTTTGACCTGCTGCCATAATCTCATCTGGTGTACCAATTGGTCTTGGATTTCCATCTTTGAAATAAATTCCATTGTCATAATGTTTGAGGGTATCTAACTCTAGGGATTGGCGTCTCTTTTCATGCAGCTTGTTGGCAAAGGGGACAAAATACGTTTTAATCTGATTGCGGAATGCCTCAACCATTTTCTGGTCGTAACAATTACGGTTCATGCGGTAATAACCTAATTCGATATAATTGTCGTAACCCAGCTGCTTTGCCTGTGCAGTACGATTTTTAACCATCTTGTCATAAATTTCGTCAATTTCCTCAGTAACACTCATAAAATAATCACTGATAGCATTCCAAGCTCTCTTTCTTATATCACGGTCATTACTGGTAGTAAACTGGCTCATCAAAGATAAGTTGTAGATTTCGCCTTCAAATGGAATCTTGGCACTGGCAATCAGCTTAGAATAACGACTTACCAATGCATTTTCTTCCTGCATCAATGGAATTAGACTTTCATCGAATGATTTGAGATTGATTTCTATATTTTTAAAAGTGACTTTACCGATTTTTTGCTCCAAAACATCACGATATGGGGATTCGTACAATACTTTTGCATACTCTACCTCATAATTTTGGATAATTGGTTTTACCTCATCATAAAAATTGTTCTCTGCTTCATAAAATTCATCGGCAGTATTGATACTGTAGCGAATGCTTGCCAAAGTCATGTTGCTGTACATTTCTGAAGTAAAAGCGTAGTATTCCTGATGAATTGCAAACTGTTCTTCGCCAGATGCAGCTTCCTTGGTACGAGCAATGATATCTTTGTAATTTTTCTCGACCTGTTCCATATCAATTCGGGTATAGGGCATTTCTGAAAATTTCACTGTTGGTTCCTCCTGTTTTTGTTAATTCCTATTATAATATTAGGATAATGGATAGAAATCCATTGAGATATTTTATCCATATACTGAGCATACTCAATATGAAGTTTGTGCTCTTTCATAGATGAATCCACAATCACTAAGCTATGCTCATGAATCGGAAAATCACCCGATTCGCTGGATTCAATGCGCAAATATATTTGGTGTATGTCGCTGTAGCGAATGTAGCGTGTTTGAAAAAAATAATGGTGATATAAAATTTCACTTCCCAACACAACTTCACCGATTTTTTTTCCCTCTTTGCGCTGTTGCTTTACAAAGTTTTTCTCCATTGGATTTCCATAAAGATTTTTCATAACATTATCGGGCACTCTTCCTGATAATGTTAGATACCAGTAAGAGTGCCGCTTTCCCTTTCTAATAGAATTTACTTTTCTATTTCTATATTGTAATACAAGATAGGAATTTTTACAAGGACGGAAATCACAGCATTTTGGAAAGTGTATTGCTTAATCAAGTTCTACTGCGCCAGTATATAACTGATAGTATCTTCCCTTCTTCTCCAACAGCTGCTCATGAGTACCACGCTCAATGATAACACCATGCTCCAATACCATAATTGCATTGGAATTGCGGATGGTAGAAAGTCGATGGGCAATGACTAATGTGGTACGGGTTGCCATGATTCGATTCATAGCCTCCTGGATACGTTTTTCTGTACGGGTATCGACAGAGGAGGTTGCCTCATCTAATACTAAAATAGGTGCCTTTGACAAGGCTGCGCGCGCAATATTTAAAAGCTGGCGTTGTCCTTGACTTAAGTTCGAGCCATCTCCTTCCAATACAGTGTTGTAACCGTCAGAAAGACGATGAATAAAATAATCTGCATTTGCAATTTTCGCAGCCTCTATTACTTCTTCATCGGTAGCATCCAATCGGCCATAGCGAATATTTTCCATGATTGTACCAGTGAACAGATGGGTATCCTGCAATACAAGAGCAATATTTCTTCTCAATTCATCTTTGTTGATACACCGAATATCTTTCTGATCAATCGAGATACGTCCCTCCTGAATATCATAAAATCGATTCAGCAGGTTTGTGATAGTCGTCTTACCAGCACCGGTAGAGCCGACAAAGGCAATTTTTTGCCCTTTTCTTGCATAGAGTGTGATATTCTTTAAAATGGTCTTGTCTGGATTATAGCCAAATGTGACATTCTGGAATACAACTTCACCCTCAACATTGCCTAATTTTTCGGTTTTTACGTCGGTAGGACTTTGATATTCTTCTGGAATATCACCATATTCTTTTTCTGGCTCCAAATCCATGATATTAAATACACGTTCAGCACCAGCTAATGCAGAGAAAATTGTGTTCATCTGCATAGACAATTCGTTGATTGGGCGAGAGAACTGTCGGGAATAGTTGACAAAAATAGTCAGTCCACCAACTGTCAGAGAACCTGCAACACAGAGAACACCACCAATTAAAGCAGTTAAACAGTAGCTGACTTGACCTAAATTACCCATAACAGGTCCCATAATACCGCCAAAGAACTGAGCATGAATCTGTTTATCCTTTAAGTCGTAGTTCAATTCTTCAAACTCACAAATAGACTTTTCTTCATGGTTGAACACTTTGACTACTTTCTGACCTGTCATCGTCTCCTCGATATAACCATTTAACTTACCAAGAGCTTTCTGCTGAGCACTATAGTACTTTCTGCTTCGACTAGCCACGAAACCACTTGCCTTAATCATCACAGGAACCATAATTAGGGTAATGCAGGTCAGAAGCAGATTGATACGAAGCATGATAAATAAGGTACCGATGAGAGAAATTACACCAGAAATTAAGTTGACGAGAGTATTGTTCATCATTTCAGTAATGGAATCCACGTCATTCGTATAGCGGCTCATCAAATCACCGTTTGCATTGGTATCAAAAAAGCGAATTGGCAGTGCTTGCATTTTGCGGAATAAATCACTTCTTAATTTTAACACAGCACTCTGAGATACATGCAGCATGATTCTTGTCTGGAGATAAGTGGCAACAAGACCAATCAGATAGATGATTGCCATTGTGAAGAGTGCCTTGGCAAGACCAGCTGGGTTTCCTGCTGTTCCATTAGTTGGTACAATATAATTGTCAATAATTGGCTGGAGCATATAGGAAGCTCTCAAGTTGCAGACGGTACTTGTGATGACACAGACAAATACTAAAATCAATCTTGGTACATCCTCTTTCAAATAGGAAAATAAGCGAGAAATCGCCTTTCCTACATTTTGTGGCTTTTTGGGAGCCATTTCAGCTTTTTTCATTGGTGGCATTACTCATTCACCTCCTGATTCGTCTGGGAATAATAAATCTCTCGATAAGATTCATTAGATTTAATCAAATCATCATGGGTACCATGACCAACAATTTTTCCATCTTCCATAACCAAAATTTCATCTGCATCCATAACAGAAGTGATACGCTGAGCGATAATAATCTTGGTGGTATCCTTTAAGCTCGTCTGGAATGCATTACGAATCTTAGCCTCAGTGGCTGTATCAACCGCACTGGTGGAATCATCCAAAATCAAAATTTTGGGCTTTTTCAATAACGCACGTGCAATACAGAGTCGCTGTTTCTGACCTCCGGAGACATTGACGCCGCCCTGTCCCATCTCAGTCTCATAGCCAAGTGGGAATGTATTCAAAAATTCATCTGCCTGAGCTGCATGAGCAACAGCATGAATTTCTTCTTCAGTGGCATTTTCATCACCCCATCTCAGATTATCATTGATGGTTCCGGAAAACAGGACATTTTTTTGAAGTACCATGCCAACACCCTCACGCAGATTATGTAAGGAATACTCTTTTACATTGACACCATCAACCAGCACTTCACCCTCGTCTACGTCATATAATCTTGCAATCATAGATACCATGGTAGATTTACCGCAACCAGTAGAACCGATGATACCCAAGGTTTTTCCAGCTTCAATCTTGAAATTGATATTATCCAAAACTGGCTCTTCACTGTTTTTGTAATAGCGGAAGGAAACATTTTTAAACTCAATATCACCATTTTCCACCAAG